>NZ_JBIVUV010000009.1:257588-333750 GCF_044768525.1 Streptomyces sp. NPDC091287 | reverse complement strand
AACGCTCGGCTGGGAAACCCCAGCCGAGCGCCTGCATAAACTGCTCACGGCCTGACCAACACAACCACGTGTTGCGACGACCCCTAGAAACCGCCCGCCTCCCGGGCCCTTCTGCGCGCCCGAACCGCTCAGGCGGCCGTACGCATACGTCTGTCGGCCCCGAAGGGGCTATGAGGGGCGGCCCCGAAGGGCCGTGCGGGGCCGGATCAGGCCGCTTGGTGCGCCAGCAGCGCGAGCGCGGTCAGCAGCACCACCATCAGGGCGATCAGCATGGCCGGGCTCATCCCGGCCAGCGGGCCCTGGCCCTGCTCCTCCAGCATCTGCTGCCGCACGGCACGGCAGACACGGCAGCGGCCCTCACTGACGGGGGACGCGCAGTTCGCGCACACCAGTCGGTCATAGGTCATGCGCATTCCTCCTCCCGCGCGGCGGAGCCGCTTGCCGCTCTCTCCGCACAACGCTCACGGAAACGCAACCGTTCCCCCCACCACTGTGCCAGCTCGCGACGATTTCGGCGCGGCCCGCCGGACAAGGTCCGGCACGACCCGTTTCGTTCCAGGGGGCGATCCGCCATAAAACGCACATTGCCGGACGCTGCCTGCACGCGTGAGCCCGGTTCGCGTATGGTCACGCTCACCTACTCCCGGCCGACCGTGGTGCATCCGTGATCCGATTCGACAACGTCTCCAAGACCTACCCGAAGCAGACCCGACCGGCTCTGCGCGATGTCTCGTTGGACATCGAGAAGGGTGAGTTCGTCTTCCTGGTGGGGTCCTCCGGCTCCGGCAAGTCGACCTTCATGCGACTGATCCTGCGCGAGGAGCGCGCCAGCACGGGCATGGTCCATGTGCTCGGCAAGGATCTCGCGCGGCTGTCCAACTGGAAGGTGCCGCAGATGCGCCGCCAGCTGGGGACGGTCTTCCAGGACTTCCGCCTGCTGCCCAACAAGACGGTCGCGGAGAACGTGGCCTTCGCCCAGGAGGTCATCGGCAAGCCCCGCGGTGAGATCCGCAAGGCCGTGCCCCAGGTCCTCGACCTCGTCGGCCTCGGCGGCAAGGAGGAGCGGATGCCCGGTGAGCTCTCCGGTGGTGAGCAGCAGCGCGTGGCCATCGCCCGCGCCTTCGTGAACCGCCCCATGCTGCTGATCGCGGACGAGCCGACCGGCAACCTCGACCCGCAGACCTCCGTCGGCATCATGAAGCTGCTGGACCGGATCAATCGGACCGGCACCACCGTGATCATGGCGACCCACGACCAGAACATCGTCGACCAGATGCGCAAGCGCGTCATCGAGCTCGAGCAGGGCCGTCTCGTACGCGACCAGGCACGCGGCGTCTACGGCTACCAGCACTGACCGAGGGGCTCCGGCCCTTCGTGCATTTCGAGCATCGAGTACTGAAAGGACGCCATGCGCGCCCAGTTCGTCCTGTCGGAGATCGGCGTCGGTCTCCGCCGTAACCTCACGATGACCTTCGCGGTCGTGGTCTCCGTCGCCCTCTCGCTCGCCCTGTTCGGCGGTGCGCTGCTGATGCGCGAGCAGGTCAGCACGATGAAGGACTACTGGTACGACAAGGTCAACGTCTCGATCTTCCTCTGCAACAAGAACGACGCCAAGGACATGCCCAAGTGTGCCAAGGGGGCTGTCACCAAGGAGCAGAAGGACCAGATCGAGGTCGACCTGGAGAAGATGGACGCCGTCGAGACGGTCCACTTCGAGACGGTCGACGAGGCGTACAAGCACTACCAGGAGCAGTTCGGCGACTCCCCGATGGCGGGCAACATCACGCCCGACCAGATGCAGGAGTCCTTCCGGGTCAAGCTGGACGACCCGCAGAAGTACAAGGTCGTCGCGACGGCCTTCGCCGGGCGTGACGGGGTGCAGTCCGTCCAGGACCAGCGGTCCATCCTGGACCAGCTCTTCGAGCTGATGAACGGCATGAACGCTGTCGCGGTCTACGTGATGATCCTGATGCTCGTCATCGCGCTGATCCTGATCGTCAACACCGTGCGCGTCTCCGCGTTCAGCCGGAGACGAGAAACGGGCATCATGCGCCTCGTCGGAGCCTCCGGCTTCTACATCCAGGCCCCCTTCATCATGGAGGCGGCCGTCGCCGGTCTGATCGGCGGCGTGCTGGCCTGCGCCATGCTGCTCGGCGGACGGTACTTCCTGATCGACGGCGGCCTCGCGCTCCAGGAGAAGCTGAACCTGATCAACTTCATCGGCTGGGACGCGGTCCTCACCAAGCTCCCGCTGGTGCTCGCGATCGGTCTGCTGATGCCCGCCGTCGCCGCTCTGTTCGCGCTGCGCAAGTACCTGAAGGTGTGACATGTGCCCCCTGGGGCGCACGGGCGAGCGCCCGTGCGCCCCAGGGGGCTTGTCCTAGACTCGGCGCCATGTCGGGTTGTTCGCACCGCTTCCGGCCCCGCGGCCTCTGCCGCGGGGCGGCCCTGACATTGGTCTTCGGGTGCGCGCTCGCCACTGGTGCCGCGACCGGTTCACTGCCGCAGGACCCCGGTTCCGGGGCCGGGCCGCAGACGCGTGCCGTCTCCTCCACCGTCGCCCCGGTCGACCGCGACGAGATCGAGGACGCCGCCGCCGAGGCCGAGGCGGACGGGAAGTCCGTGAAGGACGCCGCCGAAGAGGTCGTCAGCCGTAGTGGCGATCGCTGGGGCGCGGTCTACGACGAGCGGGAGTACGAGGAGTTCGAGCAGGCGCTGGACGGCTCCTACACCGGCGTCGGGCTCTCCGCCCGGCGCACCGACCGCGGCGACGTCACGGTGTCCCGCGTGCAGGCCGGCGGTCCCGCCGACCGGGCCGGCATCCGCGCCGGCGACCTGCTGCGCACCCTGGACGGCCGCGCGGTCGGCAAGCGCCCCGTCGCGGAGGTCGTCGCGTTGCTGCGCGGCGACGGTACGGGGGCGGCCGAGGGCAGCCGGGTGGAGCTCGGCCTGGTGCGGGAGGGCCGGAGCTGGACGGAGACCCTTCGGCGGGCCCGGCTGACCACCGAGGCGGTCACCGTGCGGCGGCTGGGGGCCGAGCCGTCGTCGGCGGTCCTGATCAAGGTCGCCGCGTTCACCAAGGGCGCCGGGGCCGAGGTCCGGGAAGCGGTCCGTGAGGCTCCCGACGGGGCCGGGATACTGCTCGACCTGCGCGCCAACTCCGGCGGACTCGTCACCGAGGCCGTCGTCGCCGCCTCCGCCTTCCTGGACGGCGGCCTGGTCGCCACGTACGACGTACGCGGGGAGGAGCAGGCCCTGTACGCCGATCCGGGCGGTGACACGGGCCGGCCGGTCGTCGTCCTGGTCGACGGTGGCACGATGAGCGCCGCCGAGCTGCTGACCGGTGCGCTCCAGGACCGGGGCCGCGCGGTCACCGTCGGCTCGCCCACCTTCGGCAAGGGCTCCGTACAGATGCCCAGCGAGCTTCCGGGCGGTTCGGTGGCCGAGCTGACAGTCGGCCACTACCGCACGCCGGCCGGCCGGAACGTCGACGGCAGGGGCATCACACCCGACCTCGTGGTGGGGGAGAGGGCCCAGCAGCGGGCCGAAACGGTATTGAGTGGCCTCGGGGGTGGGTCGTAGTGCGAAAATGACCGCACTATGGCGAAGGAAAAAGACACCGGGCGCAAGATGGTCGCGCAGAACAAGAAGGCGCGGCACGACTACACGATCCTCGACACCTACGAGTGCGGTCTCGTCCTCATGGGTACGGAGGTCAAGTCCCTGCGCATGGGACGGGCCTCCCTGGTCGACGGCTTCGTCCAGATCGACGACCACGAGGCCTGGCTCCACAACATCCACGTACCCGAGTACGTCCAGGGCACCTGGACCAACCACACGGCCAAGCGGAAGCGGAAGCTGCTGCTGCACCGGGCCGAGATCGACAAGCTGGAGTCGAAGTCGCAGGAGACGGGCCACACGATCGTGCCGCTCGCGCTGTACTTCAAGGACGGCCGGGTCAAGGTCGAGATCGCGCTCGCGAAGGGCAAGAAGGAGTACGACAAGCGGCAGACGCTCCGCGAGAAGCAGGACACGCGGGAGACGAACCGCGCCATCTCGGCGGCCCGCCGGCGGCAGCGCAGCGCCTGAGCGGGGCCTGTCCCGGCGGGGCCGGCGGCCGGGCAGGAATACAGTGGCATCGTCCGGCGTTGGTCACGTACGATGGGCCGTGCACCTCAGCGAAGGTGCGCGTTTTGAAAAATCAACATGGGGATGATCGGTTTCGACAGCGGATGTCGAAGCAGGGGAAGCGAGTCGAGGAAGCGGCAATGATCTCGTAAACCATATGTCGCAAACAATAATCGCCAATTCCAAGCGCGATTCCTCCGCCTTCGCCCTCGCTGCCTAATTAGCAGCTAAGCGAAGACTCTGCGGAGTGTCAGCCCGGGGGTGATCCCGACCCGGATCCTGGCATCAACTAGGGATCTAAACTTCTCGGCCCGGCCACGGGGCCGAGAAGGAAATCAAACAGTGGCTGGGCCTGTCGGAGGCTTGTTCGCGTGACCTCCGGGGCCGAGAAAAGCGCAGCGAACTGCACTCGGAGAAGCCCTGGTTCCGCACCGTTGGACGCGGGTTCGATTCCCGCCATCTCCACCACCCCATGTAAGCCTCCGCCCCGCGAGTTCACTCGCGGGGCGGAGGCTTTTCTCATGCCCGATGCCCGATGCCCGTGTCCGGCACCTGTGGTGCCCGCTCTTCCGTGTCATCCCGCTCGGCTCGCTCGCCGCACTGCCGTCCCCGCTCCCGCGATGACCAGGGCGAGGGCCGCCGCGGACATCGGGGCCGCGTAGCCGGTGACCGTGCCCGCGTGCTCCACCAGCCAGCCGCCTGCCGCCGCCCCGGCCGCGATCCCGCCCAGCAGCGCGGTCACCGCGAGCGTCATGCCCTCGTTCAACTGCTCCGGGCGCGTGGACCGCTGGACCAGCGTCATGCCCGTGACCATCGTCGGCGCGGTCGCCGCCCCCGCCACCAGCAGGCAGAGCGCCAGGACCGGCAGGGAGGCGGAGCCGGTGGCGGCCAGCAGCGGCAGGGACATCAGCGTCGTCATCCCGGCCAGGCACAGCAGCAGCCTGAGGCGGACGTTCCGGGCGGGTCGCAGCGAGCCGTAGACCAGGCCCGCCGCGCAGGACCCGGCCGCCTGGAGCGCCAGGATCGCACCCCCGGCATGCGCGATGGAGACGACCTCCAGCGACCCGAACACCGCCCCCGTGGCGAGGAAGACCGCCAGCAGCGCGGGCATCCCCGGCGTGCGCAGGGGCGAGGCCACGGTCCTCGTACGAGGGGTGACGGGCGGTTCCGTGGCGCGCTGGGCCGCGAAGACCAGGACGCCGCTCATCAGGAGCACCGCCCCCGCCAGGGTGCCCGCCTCCGGGAACAGCGCCCCGCAGAGCGTCGCGGCCAGCACCGGGCCCAGCATGAAGCACAGCTCGTCGGCGGCCTGTTCGAAGGAGTTCGCGGTGTGCAGGGCCGCCGGGTCGCCCCGGTGCAGATGCGCCCAGCGGGCCCGCGACATCCCGCCGGTGTTCGGGGTCGTCGCGGTCGCTGCGTACGCGGCGAACAGCGTCCAGGCCGGGGCCTCGTAGCGCACGCAGAGAACCAGGGCCAGCGACCCCAGCACGGCGAGCGCGGTGGCGGGCACCGCGACGCGCGCCTGCCCGAAGCGGTCCACGAGCCGGGCGGTGAAGGGCGCGACGACCGCCGTCGCGGCCAGCCCGGTCGCGGTGACGGCCCCGGCCAGGGCGTAAGAACCCCGGGACCCGGCGATCATGATGACCGCGCTGACGCTGAACATCCCCATCGGCAGCCGGGCGAGCAGATTGCCCGCCGTGAACGCCCGCGCCCCCGGCGTGGCCAGCAGCCGGAGGTACGGGTTCGACGACCGCCTGCGCCCGGCGCTCCCGCCCCGCCCGGCGCCCCCGGTCCTCCCGGGCACGGAGCGCGGGGCCGCGACCAACTGGCCGCCGGCGACGGTGAGCAGAGGAGTGGCCGGCGGTGCGACGGCCCGGTCCGGGCGGGCGGCGGGGACGGGCCGGGGAGCGGCGAGTGGGCGGGAGGACGGGCCGGTTCGGGGCATGACGCCCCGACGGGTCGGGACCGGCCGGGGAACGGACTCCGGGTGGGGAACATTTGCCGGGTGGGGAACGGTCTCTGGGCGGGAAACGGTCTCCGGGCGGGAAAGGGTCTCCGGGCGGGGAACGGCCTCCGGCCGGGGAGCGGACTCCTGGTGGGCGGCGGTGCGGGATATCGGCATACGACCAGGCTGACCGTGGACCGCCGCCCGGGTCCAACACCTTCTCCGCGCCGATTAACGCGTCAGTGTTGTGAATGGCGTCCCGCGCTGTAGATTCGCGCTGTGCCTCCCGCCGACATCGACCCCCGTCTCCTGCGCGCCTTCCTCGCCGTCGCCGAAGAACTGCACTTCACCCGGGCCGCCGCCCGCCTCTTCGTCGCACAGCAGGCGCTGAGCCGGGACGTCCGGCGGCTGGAGCGCGAGCTCGGCGCCGAGCTGTTCGTCCGTACGACCCGGCAGGTCGCGCTCACCCCGGACGGCGAACGCCTGCTGCCGCACGCCCGCCGGGTGCTCGACGCGCACGCCGAACTGGCCGGGGCCTTCAGCGGTGCGCCCGCCCGGCCGCTCCTCGTCGACCTGAACAGCGACGGGGCGACCGCCGCCCGGGTGCTGGCGCGCGCCCGCGAACTGCTGCCGGAGTGCGAGCTGATGGCCCGCTTCGAGTCCGGTCTCACCTGGGCCGCCGGCGAGATCCTGGCCGGCCGGCTCGACGCCTCCTTCGGCCGGGCCGCCGGGCTGGCCCCCGCGGTGCGCGCGGGACTTTCCGTGCACCCCGTGCGGTACGAGCCGATGGCCCTGATGCTGCCGGTCGCTCATCCCCTCGCCGCGCGGGAGGTCGTCGCCCTGGCCGAGCTGTCCGGAGAGACCGCGTACGCGGGGGCCGGCAACGAGCGGACACGGGAGTGGACGGACCTCGCCGCGCTGCTGTTCGCCGAGTGGGGCATCACCATGGCCCCACCTGTTCCGCTAGCCGTGGGCGTGGCCGAATTTCAGCGGGTCATGTCGAAGGGAGGGCACCCCGTGCTCGCCGTCGTCGACTTCCCGGCGCTGCCCGGAACGGTGCTGCGCCCGCTCGTCGACCCGATTCCGCTTTCGCCGCTGGCGCTGGTCTGGCGCAAGGGTCTGAACCACCCCGGCGTAGACGCCCTGCGGAGCGCTACTGACCAGTTGGCCCTTGCCGAGGGGTGGATGGACCCCCCACCCGGCTCCTGGCTCCCCGAGGGCGATCGGTCACTGATGCGCAACCGTTCCTGATCAACTCCGTTCAGGGGCACTTGGGCGTCAATGTCGTGCGCTACATTCATCGTCCGGGTGCAGGAAGGCCGGGTTCATGGACGGGTGGGGGCCCAGTCCAACAGTAAAGAACCAGTCAATTCCATGCGCCTGATTCTTGAGTGGGGGATGGGGCTGCACTGGTGGACAATTGGCGCGAAGGTCAGAGAACCGGGCACACGCATGAGCCCAACGACGCGACGATCCAGCTCGACGGGCTGGGCCGTCAGCTCGCCGAACTGGCCGGTGAACCCGCCCCGCCGGACGGCACCGACGGCCCCGTCTTCGTCGACGAGAGCGGCCGCCGCGGCAAGACCTTCCGACGCATCGGCTGGGTCCTGGCCTCGGTCTGCGTCGCCTACGCCGTGACGCTGGTCCTCGCCCTCCTCGGCGGGAACTCCAGCGCCCCCTGGCTGCCCCTGTCCGAGACCGGGGAGAAGGCGAAGGCGGAGCAGGCCGAGGAGGCGCCCGCGCCCGACGACACCGTCGGCGGCCCGTCCGGCGACTCCCCGGAGCCCGGGCCCAGCGCCTCCGGCCCCGCGGCGACCGAGGAGTCCGGCCCGCCCGACGACGCGACCCCGTCGGCCACCTCCGTACTGGTGCCCGCCGGATCGGCCGGGGACCCCTCCACGTCCGTCGCCGCCGACCCGACCCGTTCCCCCGGGGCGGGCGGCGCGGGTGGCTCGGCCGGCGGCACGGAACCGGACCCCACGACCTCGACCGCCGAACCACCGGTCGACCCCTCGCCGCCGTCCCCCGAACCGGAGCCGTCCGACCCGACGACCCCTCCCGCCGAGACTCCCGACCACCCGGTGCAAGAAGAGAGCGCCCCGTAAATGAACTCCCCCGCCACGCGGGGCAGGAACGGCAGATCGAGGAGAGCGTCACGCGGCCGGAGCCGGTTCAGGCTCCCCATGCGCTACCTCCTGCCGACGACGTTCCTCGTCGCCCTGCTCGCGATGCTGATGCTGCGCGGATACGTGCACAACGAGATCCTCGCCGACCACCGGGTCCGCGGCGCCGACTCCCAGACCCGGGTGCCGAAGGACGTCCGCTCCGGCGGCCCCGTCATCGACGCCCGCTCCGGTGACGCGAAGACCCTGCGCATACCCGACCGCCGGATCGTCCTGACCTTCGACGACGGGCCGGACCCGGTGTGGACGCCGAAGGTCCTCGACAAGCTGAAGGAGTACGGCGCCCACGGCGTCTTCTTCGTCACCGGCAACATGGCCGCCCGGCACCCGGATCTGGTCGAGCGGATGGTCGCCGAGGGGCACGAGATCGGGCTGCACACCTTCAACCACCCCGACCTCGCCTACCAGTCCACCGGGCGCATCGACTGGGAGCTGTCGCAGAACCAGCTGGCGCTGGCGGGTGCCGCCGGCATCCGCACCTCGCTCTTCCGGCCGCCCTACTCCTCCTTCTCGTACGCCATGGACAACACGTCCTGGCCGGTCACGGAGTACATCGGCAGCCGCGGCTACCTCACCGTCGTCAACGACACCGACAGCGAGGACTGGAAGCGCCCCGGGGTCCGCGCCATCGTCGAGCGGGCCACGCCGAAGGGCGGCAAGGGCGCGATCATCCTGATGCACGACTCCGGCGGCGACCGCTCGCAGACCGTGGCCGCGCTCGACACCCTGCTGCCGGACCTCAAGGAGCGGGGCTACACCTTCACCCGCCTCACCACCGCCCTCGACGCCCCCAGCGCGCACACCCCGGTCACCGGGTTCGCGCTGTGGAAGGGCAAGGCGTTCGTCGCCGCCGTCGCCGTGTCCGAGCGGATCACCGGTGTCCTGGTCGTCGGCCTCGCCGTCATCGGCGTCCTGGTCCTCGCCCGCTTCGGACTGATGCTGCTGCTCTCCTTCCTGCACGCCCGCAAGGTCCGCCGCAGGAACTTCAGCTGGGGACCGCCCGTCACCCGCCCGGTCTCCGTCCTCGTCCCCGCGTACAACGAACGCGCGTGCATCGAGGCGACCGTGCGCTCCCTGGCCGCCAGTGAGCACAGAATCGAGATCATCGTCATCGACGACGGCTCGACGGACGGCACCGCCGACCTCGTCGAGGCGCTGTGGCTGCCCCGCGTACGGGTCGTGCGCCAGCGGAACGCGGGCAAACCCGCCGCCCTCAACAACGGCATCCGGCACGCCCGTTACGACATCGTCGTGATGATGGACGGCGACACCGTCTTCGAGCCGTCCACGGTCCGCGAGCTGGTCCAGCCCTTCGGGGACCCCCGGGTCGGAGCCGTCGCGGGCAACGCCAAGGTCGGCAACCGCGACTCCCTCATCGGCGCCTGGCAGCACATCGAGTACGTGATGGGCTTCAACCTGGACCGCCGGATGTACGACGTGCTCGGCTGCATGCCCACCATCCCCGGGGCCGTCGGCGCGTTCCGCCGCGAGGCCCTGGACCGGGTCGGCGGAATGAGCGAGGACACCCTCGCCGAGGACACCGACGTCACCATGGCCCTGCACCGGGACGGCTGGCGCGTGGTCTACGCGGAGAACGCCCGCGCCTGGACCGAGGCCCCGGAGTCCGTGCAGCAGCTGTGGTCGCAGCGCTACCGGTGGTCGTACGGCACCATGCAGGCCATCTGGAAGCACCGCCGCGCGGTCATCGAACGCGGACCCTCGGGCCGCTTCGGACGGGTCGGGCTGCCGTTCGTCTCCCTCTTCATGGTGCTCGCCCCGCTGCTGGCCCCCCTGATCGACGTGTTCCTGCTGTACGGGCTGGTCTTCGGCCCCACCGGCAAGACCGTCGCCGCGTGGTTCGGCGTCCTGGTCGTCCAGGCGGTGTGCGCCGCCTACGCGTTCCGGCTGGACAAGGAGCGCATGACGCACCTGATCTCGCTGCCGCTCCAGCAGATCCTCTACCGCCAGCTCATGTACGTCGTGCTGCTCCAGTCCTGGATCACCGCGCTCACCGGCGGCCGGCTGCGCTGGCAGAAGCTGCGCCGCACGGGCGCGGTGGAGGCTCCCGGCGGCTCGTCCGTCCAGCGCCCGCGGCCCGTCGACGCCGGGGCCGTCAGCGGCGGCAGCACGGACCGGAGGCCCTACGTATGACCGCCCCGCCCCTGCCGATGACCATCCCGCCGGGCCCCACGGTCCCGCCGCCCGCACCCGTGAAGGCCGTCCGCGACCGGTACTTCGACCTGCTGCGGGCCCTCGCCCTCTTCCGCGTCGTCCTCTACCACCTGACCGGCTGGGCCTGGCTGCCCATCGTCTTCCCGTCGATGGGCGTCATGTTCGCCCTGGCCGGGACGCTGATGGCGCGCTCGCTGAAGCGGCCCGCCGTCCAGGTGATCCGGGGCCGCGTCCGCCGGCTCCTGCCGCCGCTGTGGCTGCTCGGCGCGATCGGCGTCACCGGCATGGCCGCCCAGGGCTGGGGCCCGGACGCCGAGGGCCACCCCGGCTGGTGGTGGCAGCACCTCCTGTACTGGGTGCTGCCGCTCAGCGATCCGCCGTACGCGTACGACGTGGCGGGCATCGACGGATTCCTCGGCGCGAGCTGGCCGGAGGAGCTGGCCGGGCCGCTCTGGTACATCCGGGCCTACCTGTGGTTCGTCCTGTTCTCCCCGCTGATCCTGCGCGGCCTGCGCAGGCTGCCCTGGCCGACGCTGCTCGCGCCGCTCGCACTGGCCGTCGTCATGCGTCTGGAGCTGTTCTCCACCACCGACCGCCTCGACTCCGCGATCACCGACTTCTCCACCTTCGGCGCCTGCTGGGTCCTCGGCATGGCCCACCACGAAGGCGTCCTGAAACGGCTGCCCGCCTACGTCGTGCCGTCGATCGCCCCGCTCTTCGCGGGCGCGGGGCTGTGGTGGGCGAGCCACGAGGGCTTCCGCAGCGGCTTCGACCTGGACTCCATCCCGCTCGCCCAGGCCCTGTGGTCCTTCGGCTGCGTCCTGCTCCTGCTGCACCTCAGCCCCACCTGGACCGCGTGGCCGAAGCGGCTGCGCGCCTTCGACCGGCCCATCACCCTGCTCAACTCGCGGGCGGTCACCGTCTACCTCTGGCACAACGTCTGCATCCTGACGGCCGCCACGCTCTACGACCGGCTCTGGTCGGTGGACGCCCTCAGCGAGAACGTGCCCTGGCTGCTGGAGAGCTGGGTGCCCGTGCTGCTGATCGCCTGGGCCCTCATCGCGCTCTGCGTCCTCGCCTTCGGCTGGGCCGAGGACCTCGCCGCCAAGCGCCGCCCGCGGCTCTGGCCGGACGGCAGGCGGTAGCGGACACCGCATCTCACCGGGCCGGGAACGGCCCGGTGAGAGCAAGGTTGCCCACCGGTCACCTCACGGCACCACGCCGAAACGCGGGCTCCCTAGCGTCGGGGACAACACCCCGAAGCGACGGGGACACCACCCCGACCCCCCTGTGGAGGCGCGTGATGGCAGGCCGTTGGATCGAGACCTGGGAGCCGGAGGACGAGACGTTCTGGCGGGAGAAGGGCGAACGCGTCGCCCGCCGCAACCTGTGGTTCTCCGTGCTCTCCGAGCACATCGGATTCTCCATCTGGACCCTCTGGTCGGTGATGGTCCTGTTCATGGGACCGGAGTACGGCATCGACCCGGCCGGGAAGTTCTTCCTCATCTCGACCGCCACCCTCGTCGGCGCGCTGGTGCGGGTGCCGTACACCTTCGCCGTCGCCCGGTTCGGCGGCCGCAACTGGACGATCTTCAGCGCGGTGAGCCTGCTCGTCCCGACCCTGGCCGCTTTCTGGGTGATGGAGCCCGGCACCTCGTACGCCACCTTCGTCGCGGTCGCGGCGCTCACCGGGATCGGCGGCGGCAACTTCGCCTCGTCGATGACCAACATCAACGCCTTCTTCCCGCTGCGCGAGAAGGGCTGGGCGCTCGGCCTGAACGCGGGCGGCGGCAACATCGGCGTCCCCGTCGTCCAGCTCGTCGGCCTGCTCGTCATCGGTACGCTGGGGGCCTCGCACCCCCGCATCGTCCTCGGGGTGTACATCCCGCTGATCGTCCTGGCCGGCGTCTGCGCCGCCCTGTACATGGACAACCTCCGGCCCGTGAAGAACGACACCGGGGCCGCGCTGGAAGCCGTCCGCGACCCGCACACCTGGATCATGGCGGTCCTCTACATCGGCACCTTCGGCTCGTTCATCGGCTACAGCTTCGCCTTCGGCCTGGTGCTCCAGACCCAGTTCGGCCGGACCCCGCTCCAGGCCGCCTCGCTCACCTTCATCGGCCCGCTGCTGGGCTCGCTGATCCGGCCCGTCGGAGGCCGGCTCGCCGACCGGTACGGCGGCGCGCGCATCACCCTGGCCACCTTCGCCGCGATGGCCGCCGCCACCGGCGTCGTCATCCAGGCCTCGGGGAACGCCTCGCTGCCCGTCTTCCTCACCGGCTTCACCGCCCTGTTCGTCCTGACGGGCCTCGGCAACGGATCGACGTACAAGATGATCCCCGGCATCTTCCACGCCAAGGCCCTCGCCAGGGGGCTCGACGCGGAGTCCGCCGCCGCCCACGGACGACGGCTCTCCGGCGCGGCCATGGGCCTCATCGGGGCCGTCGGCGCGCTCGGCGGCCTGGCCATCAACCTCGCCTTCCGCCAGTCCTTCCAGGCCTCCGGCGCCGGAACCGCGGCCTTCTGGTCCTTCCTCGCCTTCTACGGGGTGTGCTTCACCCTCACCTGGGCGGTATACCTTCGCCGCCCCACGCCCGCGCCCACACGGGGCCGGCTCGGCTACGCGGAGGTCTAGGTCGTGTCCGCAAAGTCTCGTCTGGCCCACGACGCCTGGCACGCACTCTCGCGGCGTTGCCGAAATGCCCGAGTAGCTCCGCTACTAGGACACTCCGGCGCCTTGCGAGAGCACGCACCAGACGCCGCGGGCCCCGCCCAGAGGGCGGACGACGATACTTTGCGGACACTCCCTAGGGGGTCACGGGACGACATCCCGGCGTCGTGCGACGTAACGGCCGGGAAATACGGGGGAACCGAGCCTGTCACGCATCGTTGACAGTCTCGGGCCTTCGCACCTCGCGTACCAGCGGAACCACGGAAGCCGGGAACACGCCATGCAGGACGACGACACAACGCACGGCCCCCTCGCGGGCTTCACCGTCGGGGTGACCGCCGCCCGTCGCGCCGAGGAGCTCGCCACCCTCCTCAAACGCCGCGGCGCCGCCGTCCTGCACGCCCCCGCCCTGCGGATCGTGCAGCTCGCCGACGACAGCGAACTCCTCGCCGCCACCAAACAGCTGATCGGCCACGCCCCCGACGTGGCGGTCGCCACCACCGCCATCGGTTTCCGCGGCTGGATCGAGGCGGCCGACGGCTGGGGGGTCGGCGACGCCCTGCTGAAGACGCTGAGCGGGGTCGAACTCCTCGCCCGGGGCCCCAAGGTCAAGGGCGCCATCCGGGCCGCCGGGCTGACCGAGGCCTGGTCGCCCGGGTCCGAATCGATGGCCGAGGTCCTCGACCGGCTCCTCGCCGAAGGCGTCGCCGGCCGCCGGATCGCCCTCCAGCTGCACGGCGAACCGCTGCCCGGCTTCGTCGAGTCCCTGACGGCCGCGGGCGCCGACGTCGTCGTCGTCCCCGTCTACCGCTGGATGCCCCCGCAGGACATCGCCCCGCTCGACCGGATGCTCGACGTCACGGCCGCCCGGGGCCTGGACGCGATCACCTTCACCAGCGCGCCCGCCGCCGCCTCGTTCCTGGGGCGCGCCGAGACCCGCGGACTGCTCCCGGAGATCCTCGGCGCCCTCCGCGACGACGTGCTCGTCGCCTGCGTCGGACCGGTCACCGCCCTCCCGCTCCAGGCCCGGGGGATCGACACCCTCCAGCCGGAACGCTTCCGGCTCGGCCCCCTCGTCCAGCTGATGTGCGCCCGGCTCCCACTCGCCGCCCGCACCCTGCCCGTCGCCGGCCACCGGGTCGAGATCCGGGGCCACGCCGTCCTCGTCGACGACGAGCTGCGCGCGGTGCCGCCCGCGGGCATGGCCCTCCTGCACGCGCTGGCCCGTCGCCCCGGCTGGGTGGTGGCCCGCGCCGACCTGCTGCGGGTCCTGCCCGGCAGCGGCACCGACGAGCACGCGGTGGAGACCGCGATGGCCCGGCTGCGCTCGGCGCTGGGCATGCCCCGGCTGATCCAGACGGTCGTCAAGCGCGGCTACCGGCTGGCGCTGGACCCGTCGGCGGACACGAAGTACGGCCGCTGAGGGCCCCGGAGCGTCACCGTACGGCCGCTGAGGGGCCCGGAGCGTCACCGTACGGACGCTGAGGGGCCCGGAGCGTCACCGTACGGACGCTGAGGGCCCCGGAGCGTCACCGTCAACAGGACAGGCCTTAGCGTGACCGGATGACCGATCACCTCCACCGGATCGCCCCGGACGTGGCCTTCCGCCCCGTCGCGATCACCGACGCGCCCGCCTTCGCCGCGGCCGTCACCCGCAACCGCGCTCATATGCGCCGCTGGGAACCCGTACGCCCCGCGTCCTTCTACACCGTCGAGGGTCAGGCCGCCCGGCTCACCGCCCTGCTGGCCGACCGGGACGCCGGACGGGCCGTGCCCTGGGCGCTCACGGACGCCGACGACCGGGTGATCGGCGCCTTCACGCTCTCCGGCGTCGAGGGGGGACCGTACCGCAACGCCCGCCTCGGCTACTGGGTCGACGCGCACCACACCGGACGCGGCCTCGCCACCGCCGCCGTCGGCGCGGTCTGCGACGCCGCCCGCGACCGGCTGGGCCTGCACCGCGTCGAGGCGGCGACCGTCACGGACAACACCCCTTCCCAGCGGGTGCTCGCCAAGGCCGGGTTCGAGCGGATCGGCACCGCGCCGGGCTATCTGCACATCAACGGCCGCTGGCGCGACCACCACCTGTTCCAGCGGCTTCTGCACGACGACCCGCCGGTCGGCTGAGCGCCGCCGAGGGGGCCTCGCGCGCATGCACATGGCCGTCCAGCGGATAGTCGGGCGGCAGCGCCGGGATCACCCGCGCCAGCGCGTAACCGCACTTCTCCGCCACCCGGCACGAGGCCTCGTTGTCCACCTGGTGAAACAACTCCAGCCTGATCAGGCCCTGTTCGGCGAACTCCGTGAACGCCCAGTCGGTCAGCGCCGTCAGGGCCCGTGACGCCACGCCCCGGCCGCGCGCCGCGGCCGTCGTCCAGTAGCCCACCTCCGCGCAGTCGTTGCCCGGATCCGGCCGCTTCAGCACGATGTTGCCGAGCGGTTCGCCGTCCCGCCCGCCGTCGGTCACGGCGAAGGCGAAGCGGGTGCCCGTCGCCCACCCCGTGCGCTGCGCCGCCAGCCAGTCGGCCGCCCCGTCCACCCCGGAGACCTGGGTGGCCAGCCACCGCCGCATCGCCGGATCCTCGTACGCCTCCAGCAGCGCCGGCAGGTCCTCCTCGCGCCACCGGCGCAGCCGCAGGCCGCCGGGGCCGGGCACGGTGTTCCCGTCCCGGTGGTCCATGGGTGTCTCCCCCTCGTGATCCATGGCCGCCACGGTACGGGGGCGGGTCCCGGCACCGGGACGGCGGCGGGGGTTCCGGCCGGGCCCCGGCCGGGGCACTCTGGGGGGTGGCCGTTCGACCGGTGACCCAAGGTGGTGACAGGGCGTGGCAGCGGGCAGGGATGCGCGGATGTGGCGGTTCGACACGGGCCGGGTCTGCCTCGATCTGGTGGCCACGGAGCCCGCGGGCGGGGCGCCCGGGGGCTGCGAACAGCTCGACGGGCCCGTGCGTCTGGCCCGGTGGCTGACCGACGCCCGGCTGGTCCCGCCGGGCACCGTACTGACGGCGCTGGACGACACCTGGGTGACCCGCTTCCACGAACTGCGGTCGGCCATAAGCCTCCTGATGGCGGCTCAGCTCGGCGGTCCCGACGCCGACAGGGCGCTGGAGCGGGTCAACTCCCTGGCCTCCGGGGCGCCTCCGGGGCCCCGCGCGGTGCGCGGTGCGGACGGCGGCCTGGTACGGGCCCTGAGCACAGCACCCGACTGCGCGGGGCTCCTCGCCGTCGTCGCCCGGGACGCCGTGGACCTGCTCACCGACCCGGCCGCACGGGCGGCCCTGCGCCGCTGCCAGGGCGAGGACTGCCACCGCCTCTACCTGGACACCTCGCGCGGCGGACGGCGCCGTTGGTGCTCCGGCGAGGTCTGCGGCAACCGTGAACGGGTCGCCCGCCACCGGCGCAGGACCCTGCGGGCGGCCGCCGGGCGCGGTCCGGAGAAAGAAATTCCGCGCGGCGTTGAGTGAACCGGGCCCCGCCCCCGTACCGATGGCCGAAGAGCTCGTTTCAGAGGTCTCGACCGGGAGGTTCGGGTGCGCAAGGATGCGGCCGTGGCCGATGACCGTCCGCACAGGGCTCGACATCGCAGTGAGCCGCCCCCGTCCCCCTCCGGGATACCCGACGAGGAACTGATGCGGGCGCTGTACCGCGAACACGCCGGGCCGCTGCTCGCGTACGTGCTCCGACTCGTCGCGGGCGACCGCCAGCGGGCCGAGGACGTGGTGCAGGAGACGCTCATCCGTGCCTGGAAGAACGCCGGCCGGCTCAACCGGGCCACCGGCTCCGTCCGACCCTGGCTGGTGACGGTCGCCCGGCGCATCGTCATCGACAACCACCGCAGCCGGCAGGCCCGGCCGCGCGAGGTCGATCCGTCGCCGCTGGAGGTCATTCCCGCGGAGGACGAGATCGACAAGGCGCTGTGGCTGATGACGCTCTCGGACGCGCTCGAAGATTTGACCCCCGCGCACCGGGAAGCATTGGTCGAGACCTACTTCAAGGGACGTACGGTCAATGAGGCCGCCGAAGTGCTGGGCGTCCCCAGCGGGACCGTGCGGTCCCGGGTGTTCTACGCACTCCGTTCGATGAAGCTCGCACTCGAAGAGAGGGGGATCACGGCATGAGCGACCAGCAGTGGCAGCCGTTCGGGCCCCGCCCTCCCGGCCACCGCACGCCGTCCGGTCCCTCGCGTCCCCCGTATACCGCGGGTCCTGCACACCCCTCAGGGCCCGCGCACCTCTCCGGCCCCGGCCACGGCACGGGCCCCGGGCATCCCGGCGGCGCGGGCGGTGCCGGCGGCCCCTCCGGCCCCGGCGGCCCGGGTGGCCCCTCCGGTCACAGCGAGCCGTTCGGCGCGGAGCCCGAAGGGTCCGAGCACGACGCGGCCGCCGCATACGTCCTCGGCGTCCTCGACGACACGCAGGCGAGCGCCTTCGAGGCCCATCTCGCGGGCTGCGCCTGGTGCGCCGCGCATCTCGACGAGTTCGCGGGGATGGAGCCCATGCTCGCGATGCTCTCCGAGTCGCCCGCCGGCGCCCCCGGGGCCCGTCCCGAGCCGCATGTGCCCGAGCGGCCCGCGCCCCGGCTGCTGGGCGGGCTGATGGACGAGGTCGCGCACAAGCGGCACCGCCGCACCCGGCGCAGCCGGTATCTGGTCGCCGCTGCCGCCGCCCTGATCATCGGCGGCCCGGTCGCCGCGTTCGCGGTCACGGCGGGCGACGACCGCGGCGGCGGACCGGTGGCCGCCGACCCGCACCCCACCAGCCCGGCCGAGGACGCCTTCTTGCAGCACATGACGGAGAAGGTCTCGGCGACCGACCCCACCACCCGGGTCGACGCCACGGTCGGCATGGAGGAGAAGACCTGGGGCACCCACACGGTCCTGGAGCTGAAGAACGTCAAGGGACCGCAGAAGTGCCGGCTGATCGCCGTCTCCAGGACGGGTGAGGAGGAGGTCGTCACCTCCTGGTCCGTCCCGCAGTGGGGGTACGGCATCGAGGGCGCGACGAACCCGACGGCCAAGGCCCCGCTGTACGTGCACGGCGGGGCGGCGATGGACCGTGAGGACATCGACCGTTTCGAGGTGCGGACCTTCGACGGGGAGCGGCTGGTGGAGATCGGAGCCTGAGCCCCGCCCCGCCGGGCTCCCCTGCGCCCCACCCGGTACGACGCGCGATCGGGATGCGGTCGACAGGTGCGCTCGGGCCCCCCTTCGCTATAGGGTTGACGGCTGCCCAGTGCACGTCAGAAGGGGGCCTCGGTGGCCGCGCAGGATGCCGCTGTCGAATCGCTGCGGGACCGGGAAATCGGTGTCGAGCAGGAGCATCTCGACCGTGTTTATCACCGCCTCGAAGAGAAGATCCACGAGGCGGAATTTCTTATGAACGACGCCGTCAAGCGCGGCCAGGTCGGTACCCCCGGCGCGCTCGCGGAGCGGGACGCCCAGGTGTTCCGGGCGGGGATCCACCTCAATCGGCTGAACAGCGAGTTCGAGGACTTCCTCTTCGGGAGGATCGACCTGCTGCTCGGCAAGGACGGGGAGCGCGGCCCGGACGGCGCGTACACCTCCGTCGAGCCGGCCGACGACACCGTGCGGGAGGACGCCACCGCCGATATCGCGGAGACGCTCCACATCGGCCGGATCGGGGTCCTGGACTCCGACTACGCGCCGCTGGTGATCGACTGGCGCGCCCCGGCCGCCGCGCCGTTCTACCGCTCCACCCCGAAGGAGCCGGGCCGCGTCGTACGCCGTCGGGTCATCCGCTCCAAGGGCCGCAAGGTCCTCGGGGTCGAGGACGACCTGATGCGCCCGGAGCTGACGGCGTTCCTGGACGGCGAGAAGCTGCCGGTGATCGGGGACGGCGCGCTGATGGCGGCGCTCGGCCAGGCCCGCAGCCACACCATGCGGGACATCGTCTCCTCCATCCAGGCCGAACAGGACCTGGTCATCCGGGCCCCCGCCGCCTCCGTCACCGAGGTCACCGGCGGCCCCGGCACCGGCAAGACCGCGGTCGCCCTGCACCGGGCGGCGTATCTGCTCTACCAGGACCGGCGGCGGTACGCGGGCGGCATCCTGGTCGTCTCGCCCACCCCGCTCCTGGTCGCGTACACCGAAGGGGTGCTGCCCTCGCTCGGTGAGGAGGGCCAGGTCGCGATCCGCGCGGTCGGCTCGCTGTCCGACGACGCGGCGGGCCTCCAGGGCGCCACGACGTACGACGAACCGGCGGTGGCCCGGATCAAGGGCTCCTCCCGGATGCTCCACGTGCTGCGCAAGGCGGCCCGGGGCGCGCTGGAACAGGGCCGCCCCGCGGCCCCGCGGGAGGAGGCGGGCCAGCTCTCCTTCGGCGAGGAGCCCGAGCAGGGCGCCGCGGCCACCACCCCGAACCGGCTGCGCGTCGTCGCCTTCGGGGCCCGGGTCGAGCTGGAGGCCGACGAGCTCCAGCGCATCCGGCACAACGCCCTGGGCGGCACCGCCCCGGTCAACCTCCTGCGCCCGCGCGCCCGAAAGCTGCTGCTGGACGCCCTGTGGAGCAAGTCCTCCGGACGCGGCCGGTACACCGACCCCCAGCTGGTGGCGGAGCTGCGCTCGTCGTTCGACGAGGACGTCTCCACCGAGACCCCGTTCCTGGAGTTCCTCGACGCCTGGTGGCCCGAACTGACGCCGCGCCGGGTGCTGGCCGCGATGGCCGACGAGCGACGTCTCGGCCGCTGGTCACGGCGCATCCTCAACCAGGGCGAGGTGCGCCGCCTGGCCCGGTCGCTGAAGCGGCTGGACGCGGACGGCCAGGGGCCGCTCTCCGTCCACGACGTGGCGCTCCTGGACGAGCTCCAGGCGCTGCTGGGCACCCCGAACCGGCCCCGGCGCAAGCGCGAGGCTGACCCCCTTGACCAGCTCACCGGTCTTGAGGAGCTGATGCCGCAGCGCGAGGAGACCCAGTGGGAGCGGGCCGAGCGGCTCGCGGCGGAGCGCACCGAGTACGCGCACGTCATCGTCGACGAGGCGCAGGACCTCACGCCGATGCAGTGGCGCATGGTCGGCCGCCGGGGCCGGCACGCCACCTGGACGATCGTCGGCGACCCGGCCCAGTCCTCCTGGTCCGACCCGGACGAGGCGGGCGCCGCCCGGGACGAGGCGCTCGGCTCCCGGCCGCGCCGCCGCTTCACCCTCACCGTCAACTACCGCAACCCGGCGGAGATCGCGGAGCTGGCCGCGAAGGTGCTGGCGCTGGCGATGCCCGGCATGGAGTCCCCGGCAGCGGTCCGCTCGACCGGGGTGGTGCCCCGCTTCGAGCCGGTACGCGAAGGAGACCTGGCCGCCACGGTCCGCGAGGAGGCCGCGCGGCTGCTCGCGGAGGTGGACGGCACGGTCGGCGTGGTCGTCGCGATGAACCGGCGCGCCCAGGCCCGCGAGTGGCTCGCGGAGCTGGGGGAGCGGGTGGTGGCGCTGGGCAGCCTGGAGGCCAAGGGTCTTGAGTACGACGCCACGGTGGTCGTCTCGCCCGCGGAGATCGCGGACGAGTCCCCGGCCGGTCTGCGGGTGCTGTACGTGGCGCTGACCCGGGCGACCCAGCAGCTCACGGTGGTCTCGGGGGAGCGGGACATGCCGGACGAGGACGGGGTACCGGACCTCCTGAGGGACTGACGCCGAAGGGGCTCGGCGAGTCAACCCGGCGCGCGGGAATCACTTCTCGGGGGTCTTTGTTACCTTGGTACTGGCACCGACTCGATCCAAGCCCCCGGGCCCAACCTTCGTCGCTTCGAGCGACCACTTGCCGCGAGGCGAGCATGGCGGGTCGGTGCCACCCAACCGAAGAAGACAGACCCGCGTCACCTGCTGGTGGCGCGGGTCTGTTCTTGTTTTCACGGGCTCCGCCCCCGTTCCGCGGGCCGCCCGGCCGGTTCGGGTCCCGTTGGGGGTTCCGCCGAACGGGTAGTTTCTCGTATGGTGGAAACTACTTTCCGAAAGACGGCAGTCATTACCGGCTACCAGCCAGTAGGTGCGACGATCGGGAAGCGTGTCCGGAACGAAGGTTCCGGATGTGCGGCAATGAAGCTAAGGAAAGCGAAGGACTCGGCCATGGCAACGGCGCCCAGCGTCTCGTACTCGATGACGGTCAGGCTGGAGGTGCCCGCGAGCGGCACCGCGGTCTCCCAGCTCACCACGGCCGTGGAGTCCTCCGGGGGCTCGGTCACCGGCCTCGACGTGACCGCCTCAGGTCACGAGATGCTGCGGATCGACGTCACCATCGCCGCCAGCTCGACCTCGCACGCGGACGAGATCGTCGAAGGTCTGCGCGACATCGTGGGTGTCACGCTGGGCAAGGTCTCCGACCGTACGTTCCTCATGCACCTCGGCGGCAAGATCGAGATGGCGTCCAAGCATCCCATCCGCAACCGTGACGACCTGTCGATGATCTACACCCCCGGTGTCGCCCGGGTCTGCATGGCCATCGCCGAGAACCCCGAGGACGCGCGCCGCCTCACCATCAAGCGCAACTCCGTCGCAGTTGTGACGGACGGCTCCGCGGTGCTCGGCCTCGGCAACATCGGCCCGATGGCCGCGCTGCCCGTCATGGAGGGCAAGGCGGCCCTCTTCAAGCGCTTCGCCGGCATCGACGCCTGGCCGATCTGCCTGGACACCCAGGACACCGACGAGATCGTCGCGATCGTCAAGGCCATCGCCCCCGGCTTCGCGGGCATCAACCTGGAGGACATCTCCGCGCCGCGCTGCTTCGAGATCGAGGCCCGGCTGCGCGAGGCCCTCGATATCCCCGTCTTCCACGACGACCAGCACGGCACCGCGATCGTCGTGCTGGCCGCCCTCACCAACGCCCTGCGCGTGGTGGGCAAGAACATCGGGGACGTACGGGTCGTCATGTCCGGCGCGGGAGCGGCCGGTACGGCCATCCTGAAGCTGCTCATCGCCGCCGGCGTCAAGCACGCCGTCGTCGCCGACATCCACGGTGTGGTGCACGCCGGACGCGAGGACCTGGTCGCCGCCGACCCCGACTCCCCGCTGCGCTGGATCGCCGACAACACCAACCCGGAGGGTGTCACCGGCACCCTCAAGGAGGCCGTCGTCGGCGCCGACGTCTTCATCGGCGTCTCCGCCCCGAACGTGCTGAACGGCGACGACGTCGCCGCGATGGCGGACGGCGCGATCGTGTTCGCGCTCGCGAACCCGGACCCCGAGGTCGACCCCGCGATCGCCCGTCAGACGGCGGCGGTCGTCGCCACCGGCCGCTCGGACTTCCCCAACCAGATCAACAACGTGCTGGTCTTCCCGGGTGTCTTCCGCGGCCTGCTGGACGCTCAGTCCCGCACCGTCAACACGGAGATGATGCTCGCCGCGGCCGGCGCGCTGGCCGACGTGGTCGCCGAGGACGAGGTCAACGCGAACTACATCATCCCCTCGGTCTTCAACGACAAGGTGGCGGGCGCGGTCGCCGGCGCCGTCCGGGCCGCCGCGAAGGCCGCCGCGGGCACCGGAACAGCCCCCTCCGCATCCGTCTGACCCCACTGTTTCGGGGGCCCCTCACGGGGTACCCGCGAGACACCCCGGGCCGCACCCGCCCGTGCCGTACGGCGCGTCGCGGGTCGCGGCGCCCCAAACGCCCCTTTAGGGTGGGCGGGCAGTGGGCCCTGCGGGGCCCGGCATCCGCTGCGGTCCGCTCGGCCAAGTCGACGGAGCGTCACCACGAGCAAACCGTGGCGCTTTTCATTGACCCCGAAGGGTTCCGGATTGGCTTTCCCGCCGCTGGTGGGGGCAGGATGCGTAATCGGGCGAGAGGGTCTGACATCAGACCCGGGTCCGGGGACTGTCAGAGGGCCCTGGCAGCATCGGCTTCGATCTCACGCCTCACAGGCAAGAAGAACACGGGAGTAACAACATGAACCGCAGTGAGCTGGTGGCCGCCCTGGCCGACCGCGCCGAGGTGACTCGCAAGGACGCCGACGCCGTGCTGGCCGCGCTCGCCGAGACCGTCGGTGAGATTGTCGCCAAGGGCGACGAGAAGGTCACCATCCCCGGCTTCCTGACCTTCGAGCGCACCCACCGTGCCGCTCGCACCGCTCGCAACCCGCAGACCGGCGACCCGATCAACATCCCCGCCGGCTACAGCGTGAAGGTCTCCGCGGGCTCGAAGCTCAAGGAAGCCGCCAAGGGCAAGTAACCCTCAACGGCGCAACAGAGGGCGGCCACTCCCGACCAGGAGTGGCCGCCCTCGCGCATGCCGGAGGCACATGCGCCCCGCAGAAGCCCCCGCACCGTGCCCGGGGCAGCTGCGGGCCCCCGGGGCCGGCGCCCGGAGGGACGGCCCGCGGAACCGCGAGTCCGCCCGACCGGCCACCGGCTCCCGCCGCACGGCCTGTACTGAGCCCGGGGCGCTCCGCTCCGGCCCCTGGGGCTCAGGGGTGCATCCGCGCTCCCTTGAGGACCTTGTCCACGGCGTTGCGCGGCCCGTACACGGCGAGGCCCACCAGATCCAGGGCGTCCCGCCCCACCGCCCGTACGGCCGCCCGGTTGTCCCGGTCGTTCCCCGTGCCGAAGAGGTCCGCGGTGAACACGGCCGTCGCCAGCGACCGGGACAGCGCCCTGGCGTGCGCGGCGGTCACCGTCTCCTTCGCCCCCTCGAACACCAGCACGGGCTGCCGGAGCATCGGCAGATACACGGTGGAGTCGGCGTCCTCGTAGGGTTCGCCGATCACCTCGGGCACCGCCGTCCCCAGGCCGCTGACCAGAAAGGCGGTCACGTTCAGGCGCTGCCAGGACTCCAGGTCGTCACGGAGCAGCACCGCGACCTTCGTGTCGAAGCGGACGGGAACGCTCCCGGCCGCCGTGGTCCGGCTCTCGGTCTCGTGCGTGTTTCTCATGGTTCGAGACTGGCCGGTGGACCCGGGCGCGGTCTTGTACGTTCTTGGCGTGGTGCCACGGCAGGAGATCCAGGAGATCCAGGAGGTCGCGGCCTGGCGTCCGGCCGTCGCCGGCGTCGTGGAGGTCTTCCACGCCCGCTTCACCGAGCACGCCTACCCCATGCACGTCCACGACGCCTGGACGCTCCTGATCGTCGACGACGGCGCCGTCCGCTACGACCTGGACCGGCGCGTGCGCGGCACCCCGGACGGCACGGTGAGCCTGCTGCCGCCCGGCGTCCCGCACAACGGCTCTCCCGCGACCACCGACGGCTTCCGCAAAAGGGTGCTCTACCTGGACATGACGCACCTCGACGCGGGCCTCGTCGGACCCGCCGTGGACACCCCCGACCTCGCCGACCCGCTGCTGCGCACCCGCGTCGGCCGGCTGCACACCGCCCTCGCGGACCCGGGTGACGCGTTCGAGGCGGAGAGCCGCCTGGCGTTCATCGGCGAGCGGCTGCGGGGACACCTGCGCCCCGGGGGCCTCCCGACGGGCCCGCCGCCCGGCCGGGGCGTGGCACGGGATCTGCGCGAGCTCCTCGACGAGCGGCTCCGCGAGGGCGTCACCCTGGATGGGGCCGCCCGGCTGCTCCACGCGCACCCCACCCATCTCGTACGGGCCTTCAGCGCGGCGTACGCCATCGCGCCGCACCAGTACGTGACGTCCCGCCGCGTCGACCGGGCCCGCCGTCTGCTGCTCGACGGGATGCCGCCCGGTGAGGCGGCCGCCGCCGTCGGCTTCCACGACCAGTCCCACCTCACCCGGCACTTCAAGCGGATCGCGGGCACCACCCCCGGCCGCTATGCCCGCCATACCCGCTCACGCGGCCTTCAGGGGCCCTTCTGACGCCCGACAGCCCGCCGCCCCGGCTCCGAGTCCGGAACCGGGGCGGCGGGCCGCTCACGCGGGAACTGCGCGGTGCGCAGTGCTGTGTGCGGCAGCACTGTGCGGCCTTCACGGCGCACGGGGACGGTCAGACGAGCGAACCGCCCGGGAGTTCGACCTTCGCGCCGAGCTTCTCCAGCTTCTCCATGAAGTTCTCGTAACCGCGGTTGATCAGGTCGATGCCGTGCACCCGGGAGGTGCCCTGCGCCGCCAGTGCCGCGATCAGGTACGAGAAGCCGCCCCGGAGGTCCGGGATGACCAGGTCGGCGCCCTGGAGCTTGGTCGGTCCGGAGACGACCGCCGAGTGCAGGAAGTTGCGCTGGCCGAAGCGGCAGTCCGAGCCGCCGAGGCACTCGCGGTACAGCTGGATGTGCGCGCCCATCTGGTTGAGCGCGGAGGTGAAGCCGAGCCGCGACTCGTACACCGTCTCGTGGACGATCGACAGGCCCGCGGCCTGCGTCAGCGCGACCACCAGGGGCTGCTGCCAGTCCGTCTGGAAGCCGGGGTGCACGTCCGTCTCCAGCGCGATGGCGTTCAGCGCGCCGCCCGGGTGCCAGAAGCGGATGCCCTCGTCGTCGATCTCGAAGGCCCCGCCGACCCGGCGGAAGGTGTTCAGGAAGGTCATCATCGAGCGCTGCTGCGCGCCGCGCACATAGATGTTGCCCTCGGTCGCCAGCGCCGCCGACGCCCAGGAAGCCGCCTCCAGGCGGTCCGGGATCGCCCGGTGGGTGTAACCGTCGAGCCGGTCGACACCGGTGATCCGGATGGTCCGGTCGGTGTCCACGGAGATGATCGCGCCCATCTTCTGCAGTACGCAGATGAGGTCCTCGATCTCCGGCTCGACGGCCGCGTTGGACAGCTCGGTGACGCCCTCGGCGAGGACGGCGGTGAGCAGCACCTGCTCGGTGGAGCCCACCGAGGGGTACGGCAGCCGGATCTTGGTGCCGCGCAGCCGCTGCGGGGCCTCCAGGTACTGGCCGTCCGCCCGCTTCTCGATGGTCGCGCCGAACTGGCGCAGCACCTCGAAGTGGAAGTCGATCGGCCGGCCGCCGATGTCGCAGCCGCCCAGGCCCGGGATGAAGGCGTGGCCGAGGCGGTGCAGCAACGGGCCGCAGAACAGGATCGGGATGCGCGACGACCCCGCGTGGGCATCGATGTCGGCGACGTTCGCCGACTCGACGTGCGAGGGGTCGAGGATCAGTTCGCCCGGCTCGTCGCCGGGGCGGACGGTGACGCCGTGGAGCTGGAGGAGCCCCCGGACCACCCGTACGTCACGGATGTCGGGAACGTTGCGGAGGCGGCTGGGCCCGCTGCCGAGCAGCGCGGCGACCATGGCCTTCGGCACCAGGTTCTTGGCGCCTCGGACGCGGATCTCGCCCTCCAGCGGGGTTCCGCCGTGGACAAGCAGGACATCGTCTGTGCCGGTCATGTATCTCGCGTTCCGGAGTGGTCGGGCAGGGGGCCAACGAAAAGGGTAATGGCCTCCTACCCCCCTTCCGTAAGACGAAGGGGGGTGTACGAACGTCATGAATCCGCCACAACACCCTCCGCGCATCCGATCTTGCGGAGGGTTACCGTCCGGATGGCCCACCGCGCCTCCGCCCGACGGTGCGCTCCCCGTGCCTCAGTGCGCCCTGAGCTGCGCTCGCTCTCCTGAGGGCGGCATCACGGTCACTCACCCCCCGGGAAGGGTGAAGATGCGGGATCATTCCTGCCATGACGGAGGTGTCCTCGCTCACAGGGCGACTGCTCGTGGCCGCGCCCGCCCTCACGGACCCGAATTTCGACCGGGCGGTGGTGCTGCTCCTCGACCACGACGAGGAGGGCTCCCTCGGCGTGGTCCTCAACCGCCCGACCCCGGTCGGCGTCGGCGACATCCTCGCGTCCTGGGCCGGCCTGACCGGCCAACCGGACGTCGTCTTCCAGGGCGGCCCGGTCTCGCTCGACTCCGCGCTCGGCGTGGCGGTGATCCCCGGCGACGAGGGCCCGCTCGGCTGGCGGCGGGTGCACGGGGCGATCGGACTGGTCGATCTGGAGACCCCGCCCGAGCTGCTCGGCCCCGCCCTCGGTTCCCTGCGGATCTTCGCCGGATACGCGGGCTGGGGCCCCGGTCAACTGGAGGGCGAGCTGAACGAGGGCGCGTGGTACGTGGTCGAGTCGGAGCCCGGCGACGTCTCCTCCCCGTGCCCCGAACGGCTCTGGCGCGCGGTGCTCCGCCGCCAGCGCAGCGAGCTCGCGATGATCGCCACGTATCCGGATGACCCTTCGCTCAACTGAGCGACGAACCGTCGCTCGGCCTGGGGGGCGCCCCGTCGTTCAACTGAGGGACGAACCTCCGCTCGACCGGGGTGACCCTTCCCTCAACCGGAGGCCGCCTCTTTCAGTACCCTTGGCGGTTATGAGCACTCTTGAGCCCGATCGCGGGGCAGGTACGGGGACCCTCGTCGAGCCGACGCCGCAGGTGTCGAGGGGCGACGGCGACCACGAGCGCTACGCCCATTACGTCCAGAAGGACAAGATCATGGCGAGCGCCCTGGAGGGCACTCCCGTGGTCGCACTGTGCGGGAAGGTCTGGGTGCCGGGGCGCGACCCCAAGAAGTACCCGGTCTGTCCCATGTGCAAGGAGATCTACGAGTCCATGGGCGCCGGTGGCGACAAGGACAAGGGCAAGGGCGGCGGCAAGGACAAGAAGTAGGTCCGGACCTCCCCTGCTGTCAGGCCCCCGGGGCGTGCGACACCGCACGCCCCGGGGGCCTTCCGCTTGCCCGGTCACCCTCGGTGACCGGGCGGTCGCGTTGCACGGGCTGCATCCGCTGGTCACAGAGTGGTCGAGACCACTTGTCGTCGCCGGAACGCGGATCTACTCTCCTGCCAGTTGTGCAGAACGAAACGCACGTTGCACATGGTGCAACGCATGACCGGTAGGGGTTCCGGATGAAGCTTTCTGCCCGAATTGCCGCCCCGGCTGCGGCGCTTGTGCTGGCCGGCCTCACCGCCACCGCCTGCGCGCCGCAGACCTCCGACACCAGTGCGAAGGGTGACGAGAAGAGCGGCACGCTCCGTGTCTGGCTCTTCCAGGAGGTCGGCAACAAGCCCAAGGAGAAGGTCGTCGACACGGCCGTCGCCGCGTTCGAGAAGGCCCACAAGGGCGCGGAGGTCGAGGTCGAGTACATACCGGTCGACACCCGCGCGCAGCGGATCAAGGCCGCGTTCAACGACCCCAAGAGCGCCCCGGACCTCATCGAGTACGGCAACTCCGACACCGCCGGATACGTCAAGGACGGCGGACTCGCGGACATCACCGAGGAGTTCGGCGCCTGGGACGAGGCCAAGGACACCGACCCGATCGCGAAGCAGTCCGTCACCGTCGGCGACAAGGTCTACGGCGCGCCCTTCTTCGTCGGCGTCCGGGCCCTCTACTACCGCACCGACGTCTTCGAGGACCTCGGCATCGAGGCCCCCAAGTCGCAGGCCGAGCTGATCTCCACCGCCAAGAAGATCCGCAAGGCCAAGCCCGACCTCTACGGCCTCGCGGTCGGCGGCGCGTACACCTACGGCGCGATGCCCTTCATCTGGGCCAACGGCGGCGAACTGGCGGGCGAGACCGGCGGGACGTACAAGTCGGGCATCAACAGCGAGAAGTCCCGCAAGGGCATCGAGGCCTACACCTCCCTCTTCGGCGACGACAACTGCCCGGCCGCCAAGTGCGCCTCCATGGGCGGCAACGCCACCGTGACCGCCTTCGCCTCCGGCAAGGCCGCCATGGCCATCGGCGGTGACTTCAGCCACGCGGCCGTCGAGGCGGGCGCGGTCAAGGGCAAGTACGCCGTCGTCCCGCTGCCCGGAGTCGCCAAGAACTCCATCGCCCCCGCCTTCGCCGGAGGCAACAACCTCGGCGTCCTCAAGAGCAGTTCGCACCGCACCCTCGCCGTCGACCTGATGAAGTCGCTCAGCGGCAAGAAGGCCCAGGCCGAGATGTTCGACGCGATGGGCTTCCTGCCCACCTACACCGACGTCCTGGACAACGCCGCGAAGAAGGAGCCCTTCGTCGCCCCGTTCGTCCAGACCCTGGGCGCGGGCGCCAAGTTCGTCCCCGCCTCGCCCGCCTGGGGCCAGATCGACGCCTCGCTGGTCCTGCCGACGATGTTCCAGGAGATCGTCTCCGGCCGTAAGGACGTGGCCCAGGCCTCGGACGACGCGGCGAAGAAGATGGACACGGCCTTCACCGACGCGGGCTGACGATGACCACGCACACCACCTCGCTCAAGGTGCCGCCCGCGGCCGGGAAGGGCGGCGGCACCCCGACCGCCCGCCCGCCCCGGCGCGGCCGGTCGCTCTCGCCCGCGAACCGCGCCGGCTGGACCCCGTGGCTCTACCTCCTGCCGGCGCTCGTCCTGCTCGCCGGGCTGCTGGTCTACCCGATCTACCAACTCGGCCTGATCTCGTTCCTGGAGTACACCCAGGCCCAGGTCAGCGGCGGCGAACCCACCACCTTCCAGGGCTTCGGCAACTACGCCACCCTCTTCAACGACAGCCAGTTCTGGCAGGTCCTCCTCGCCACCGTGGTCTTCGCCGCGGCCTGCGTGGTGTCCACCCTGATCGTGGGCTGCGCGCTGGCCGTCCTGCTCACCCGCGTCCGCGCCGTGCCCCGGCTCGCGCTGATGATGGCCGCGCTCGGCGCCTGGGCCACCCCCGCGATCACCGGTTCCACCGTCTGGGTCTTCCTCTTCGACCCCGACTTCGGACCGGTCAACAAGATGCTGGGGCTCGGCGACTTCTCCTGGATGTACGGGCGCTACAGCGCCTTCGCCGTGGTGCTCTTCGCGGTCCTGTGGTGCTCGTTCCCGTTCGTGATGGTCACCGTGTACGCGGGCATCCGGGCCATCCCGACCGAAGTGCTGGAGGCCGCCTCGCTGGACGGCGCGTCCCAGTGGCGGATCTGGCGCACCATCATGGCGCCGATGCTCAAGCCCATCCTGATCGTCGTCACCATCCAGTCGATCATCTGGGACTTCAAGGTCTTCACCCAGATCTACGTCATGACCAGCGGCGGCGGCATCGCCGGCCAGAACCTGGTGCTCAACGTGTACGCGTACCAGAAGGCGTTCGCGTCCTCGCAGTACAGCCTCGGATCCGCGATCGGCGTCGTGATGCTGGTGATCCTGCTGGCCGTCACGCTGGTCTATCTGCGCCTGGTGAGGCGCCAGGGGGAGGAACTGTGAGCGCGACGACCGGCAGTCCCGTACGCGGTCCCGCGAGCGGTGGCACGCGCGGCGGCGGCATCGCCAAGCTGCTGCGCGTCAAGCGGCCCGGCAGGCTGGCCGCGGAGGCCGCCGCCCTGCTGATCGCCGTGGCGGTCGCCTTCCCCCTCTACTGGATGGTGCTCTCCGCCTTCAAACCGGCCGGGGAGATCCAGTCCACCGAAGCCCGCCCCTGGACGCTGTCCCCGTCGCTCGACTCGTTCCGCCGGGTCTTCGAACAGCAGGACTTCGGCCGCTACTTCCTCAACAGTCTGCTGGTGGCGGGCACGGTCGTCATCCTCTCCGCGCTGATCGCCTTCCTCGCCGCCACCGCCGTGACCCGCTTCCGCTTCAAGTTCCGCACCACGCTGCTGATCATGTTCCTGGTCGCGCAGATGGTGCCGGTGGAGGCGCTGACCATCCCGCTGTTCTTCCTGATGCGGGACTTCGGCCAGCTGAACACGCTCGGCTCGCTGATCCTGCCGCACCTCGCCTTCTCGCTGCCGTTCGCCATCTGGATGCTGCGCGGCTTCGTCAGGGCCGTCCCCGAAGCCCTGGAGGAGGCCGCCTACATCGACGGGGCCAGCCGCACCCGCTTCCTGTGGCAGATCCTCTTCCCGCTGGTCTTCCCGGGCCTCGTGGCCACCAGCGTCTTCTCCTTCATCACCACCTGGAACGACTTCCTCTTCGCGAAGTCGTTCATCATCAGCGACACCTCCCAGTCGACGCTGCCCATGGCGCTGCTGGTCTTCTTCAAACCGGACGAGAACGACTGGGGAGGGATCATGGCGGCCTCGACGGTGATGACCATTCCCGTACTGGTCTTCTTCGTACTCGTACAGCGACGCCTCGTCTCCGGACTGGGCGGAGCGGTAAAGGACTGATGGCATGGCACCCCGGCACACCGAGCACACGGACCGCACGGACACCGTGGACCCCGCGGCTCTCGGTCTGATCCCGGCACCGCGCACCCTGACGGCGGCCCCCTCCGGGCGGCCGTACCCGCTGGGCCACGAGACCCCGCTGAGCGCCGCACCGGGCACGGAGGGCGTCGCCCGCTGGCTGCGCACCACGCTCGGCGCGGCCACCGGACTGCCCCTGGCCGAGGGCGCGGGCGACCGCGGCATCGTGCTCGCCCTCGACGCGGAACTGGCCCCCGAGGCCTACCGCCTAGCCGTCGGGACCGACGCCGTACGCCTCACGGGCGGCAGCGCCGCAGGCGTCTTCCGAGGCGCGGAGACCCTCCGTCAGCTCCTCGGCCCGGACGCCTTCCGGCGCGCGCCCCTCGCATCGAGCCGCGCCTGGGAGGTCCCGGCGGTCACCGTCGAGGACGAACCCCGCTTCGGCTGGCGCGGCATGATGCTCGACGTCTCGCGGCACTTCCTGCCCAAGGACGACATCCTGCGCTACCTGGACCTGCTGGCCGCCCACAAGCTGAACGTCTTCCACTTCCACCTCACCGACGACCAGGGCTGGCGCATCGAGATCAAGCGCTACCCGCGGCTGACCGCGGTCGGCTCCTGGCGCTCACGCACCAAATACGGCCACCGGGCCTCCGAACTGTGGGACGAGACCCCCTACGGCGGCTTCTACACCCAGGACGACATCCGCGAGATCGTCGCCTACGCCGCCGAGCGGCACATCCGGGTCGTCCCCGAGATCGACATCCCGGGCCACTCGCAGGCAGCCATCAGCGCCTACCCCGAGCTGGGCAACACCGATGTCGTCGACACCACCACCCTCTCCGTCTGGGACACCTGGGGCGTCAATCCGAACGTACTCGCCCCCACCGACAACACCCTGCGCTTCTTCGAAGGCGTCCTGGAGGAGGTGCTCGAACTCTTCCCGCCCGAGACCTCCCCGTTCGTCCACATGGGCGGCGACGAGTGCCCCAAGGACCAGTGGAAGGAGTCCCCGCTCGCCCAGGCCCGGATCGCCGAACTCGGCGTGAAGGACGAGGACGGGCTCCAGTCCTGGTTCATCCGGCACTTCGACGCCTGGCTCACGGAGCGGGGCCGCCGCCTCATCGGCTGGGACGAGATTCTCGAAGGGGGCCTCGCCGAAGGGGCCGCGGTCTCCTCCTGGCGCGGTTACGGCGGCGGCATCGCGGCCGCCGAGGCCGGGCACGACGTCGTCATGTGCCCTGAGCAGCAGGTGTATCTGGACCACCGTCAGGACGGCGGCCCCGACGAGCCGATGCCCATCGGGTACGTCCGCAGCCTGGAGGACGTCTACCGCTTCGAGCCCGTCCCGCCGGGCCTGAGCGAGGAGGCGGCCCGTCACATCCTGGGCACCCAGGCCAACGTCTGGACCGAGGTCATGCAGAACCGGGCCCGCGTCGACTACCAGGTCTTCCCGCGCCTCGCCGCTTTCGCCGAGGTCGCCTGGTCCGCCCTTCCCGCCCCGGCCGACCGGGACTTCGCCGCGTTCGACGCCCGGATGACGGCGCACTACGCCCGGCTCGACGCCCTCGGCGTGGACTACCGCCCGCCGGGCGGCCCGTCCCCTCGGCAGCAGCGCCCCGGCATCCTCGGCTTCCCCCGCGAGGGAGCGCCGCCCGTCGTGTGAGCCCCGCACCGCCCGGCCGCGGCCGTCCTCCGGGACCGCCGCGGCCGGCGCGCGTCCGGGCCCAACAGCCCTGACGGCACGCGCCGGAGACCGCGCCCCCACGCGCCGGAGCGAGGCCGCGAACCGCAATAAGTCGTACAAGCCTCGCTGAAGAGTGGCAATTCACCCTCCTCGCCGAAGAAGTACGAAACCCGGCCATCTCGCAGGTCAGGGACGGATCCACCCTTCGCGGACCCTCGCGACGGTCCGATCGGAAGATGTGCCAGAGTTGCCACGTCCGGGCTGTGAACACGTACCGTACGGCGGAACAGGCGGGACAGCCGGGAGACCGGGAAGGGGCAGCTGGGTTGACCACGCACGCACCGCAGGCGATGCAGTCGGTGACGCTGCCGGCCTCGTTGGACGAGGCCGTGGCGGCACTCGGCGCCATGCCCGCAGCCGTTCCGGTCGCGGGGGGCACGGACCTGATGGCGGCCGTCAACAAGGGGCTCCTGCGCCCCTCGGGGCTGGTCGGCCTCGGCCGGATCAGCGAGCTGCGCGGCTGGCACTACCAGGACGGCCACGCCCTCCTCGGCGCCGGCCTCACCCACGCCCGCATGGGGCGCCCCGACTTCGCCGCCCTGATCCCCGCCCTCGCCGCCTCCGCCCGCGCCGCGGGTCCGCCGCAGATCCGCAACGCCGGCACGCTCGGCGGCAACATCGTCACCTCCGCGCCCACCGGCGACGCCCTGCCGGTGCTGGCCGCGCTGGAGGCCGAGCTGGTCATCGCGGGCCCCGGCGGCGCCCGCCGCGAGATCCCCGTCTCCCACCTGCTGGCCGGCCGTGAACTGCTGGAGCCCGCGGAGCTGATCGGCTTCGTCCGCGTACCGCTGCTGCACGCCCCGCAGGTGTTCCTGAAGGCCACCGGCCGCACCGGCCCGGGCCGCGCCACCGCCTCGGTCGCCATCGTCCTGGACCCGGCACGCCGGGGCGTGCGCTGCGCGGTCGGCGCCATCGCCCCGATGCCGCTGCGCCCGCTGGAGGCGGAGCGCTGGATCGGCTCGCTGATCGACTGGGACGGCGAGCGGGGCCTGGCCCCCGACGCGCTGGCCGCCTTCGGCGAGTATGTTGCCGCGGCCTGCATCCCTGACCACGCACCACCGGCCGACGGAACAGAGGCCCCGCCGCTGTCCCCGGCCGTACTGCACCTGCGGCGCACCGTCGCCGCGCTCGCCCGACGCGCGCTGGGGAGGGCACTGTCGTGAGCAATGAGGAATTCCCCGACCAGCACGGGCGGCAGGGCCACTCCGAGGGCCCGGACCCCCGTTACGGCGGCTGGGAGCCGACGCCGCAGGGCGACGGGTTCGACGCCGACGCCACCGCGTTCGTCCACCTCCCGCCGGAGGACCTGGCGAACATTCCGCTGGCCGCTCCCGGCCAGGGGTACGTCCCCCCGATGATCCTGCCGCTGACCCCGGCCGCGGGTCTGGACCCGGCGGCGACGGGCAGCTGGGTGCTCCAGACGCAGACCCAGCAGGCACAGGCCGAGCAGCGCGCCCAGGAGGCCGCCGCCGCCCAGGAGCGCGGCGCGGTCCACTGGCCGGACCCGAACCAGCAGGTCGGGCAGGGCGGCTACCAGGGCCCGTACCAGGACACGTCGCACGCCACGGCCCAGTGGAACTTCACCGAGGCGTTCGGCGGGGCGGCGGCCCCGGAGACGGCGGCGGTCCCGGAGGGCGGGCACCACGGCCACGTCGACCAGGCAAACCACGCCGACCGGGCGAACCATGAAGACCACGCCGGCCAGGCAGACCACACCGGCCAGGCAGACCACACCGGTCACGCCGGTCACACCGGCCAGTGGACGATTCCGGTGGCGGACGGGGATCTCCCGGACGAATCGGGCGAGTTCCTGGCCTCGGCGCACACGCCGCAGTGGTACGCGGACAGCGCGCGCCCGGCAACGCTCCCCGGCGGCGCCCCCGCCCCCTGGGCCACACCGGAGCCTGAGCCGGTGGCCGACCCCGTACCCGTGGCGGAGCAGACCCCGGAAGCGGAACCGGCGCAGGACGAACCGGCGCAGGGCGAACCGGCGCAGGACGAACCGGCAGAACAGGCAGCCCGGGCGGCGGACACGGAGCCCGCCACCACCGCCGACATCGCGGGCCCCGCCGCCGAGGAGCCCGACACGGCACCCGAGGCGGAACCCGCTCCCGAGGCCGAGGCCGAAGCGGACACAGCACCGGACACGGCACCGGGCACACTCCCGGACGGAGCCCCGGAAGCGACGCAGGACGCGACTCCGGAAGCGGCCCCGGAAGCCGATGTCATCCCCGCCCCCGCCCCCGCCCTCCTCGACGCACCGAGCGAGCACCCGTCCGCGTCCTACCTGCTCCATGTGAACGGCGTGGACCGCCCGGTCAGCGACGCCTGGATCGGCGAGTCCCTGCTCTACGTGCTCCGCGAGCGCCTCGGTCTGGCCGGGGCCAAGGACGGCTGCTCGCAGGGCGAGTGCGGCGCCTGCAACGTCCAGGTCGACGGCCGGCTGGTCGCCTCCTGCCTGGTCCCCGCGGCCACGGCGGCGGGCAGCGAGGTGCGTACGGTCGAGGGCCTCGCCGTGGACGGCGAACCGTCCGACGTCCAGCGCGCCCTGTCCGCCTGCGGAGCCGTCCAGTGCGGCTTCTGCATCCCCGGCATGGCGATGACCGTCCACGACCTGCTGGAGGGCAACCACGCCCCCAGCGAGCTGGAGACCCGCCAGGCACTCTGCGGCAACCTCTGCCGCTGTTCCGGCTACCGGGGCGTGCTCGACGCCGTCGCGGACGTCGTCGCGGCCCGCGAGGCGAGCGCCGAGGCGGCCACGGCGGCGCAGGACGAGGCCCGCATCCCGCACCAGGCCGAGCCGGGCGCCGGCGGCGTGCAGCAGGGACCCCACCCGCACGAGGGAGAGGCGCTGTGAGGCACGCCCGCGGCCCCGCCGTCCGACAGCAGCGGCACACGCCAAACCAGCACCACGTGATCGACAAGGAGGCGGCGTGAGCAGCGACGCGGCCACCGCGGCCAACGCGACCAGCACCAGCCTGCCCAGGATCGACGCCATCGGCGGCGGACCCGGCGCGGGTTCCGGCCCGGACGAGGCGCAGCCGCTGATGGGTCTCGGCGCGTCGCTGCCGGCCGCCGACGCCCGTGCGAAGACCGAGGGCACCTTCCCGTACGCCGCGGACCTCTGGGCCGAGGGCCTGCTGTGGGCGGCCGTGCTGCGCTCCCCGCACCCGCACGCGCGGATCCTGTCCATCGACACCTCGGGGGCCGAGGAGATGCCCGGGGTGCGCGCGGTCGTCACGCACGAGGACGTGCCGGGGGACAGCAACTACGGCCGCCATGTCGTGGACCGCCCGGTGTTCGCCTCCGACCTGGTCCGCCACCACGGCGAGCCGATCGCCGCCGTCGCCGCCGACCACCCGGACACCGCACGGCTGGCCGCCGCCGCCATCGCCGTACGGTACGAGGTGCTGGAGCCCGTCACGGACCCGGAGAAGGCGTTCGCGGCGGAGCCCCTGCACCCCGACGGCAACCTGATCCGGCACATCCCGCTGCGCTACGGCGACGCGGAGGCGACGGGCGAGGTCGTCGTCGAGGGCCTGTACCGCATCGGCCGCCAGGACCCGGCGCCGATCGGCGCGGAGGCCGGGCTCGCCGTGCCCCGCCCGGACGGCGGCGTGGAGATCTACACCGCCTCCACCGACCCGCACACCGACCGCGACCTGATCGCCGCCTGCTTCGGCCTGGAACCGGACCGGGTCAAGGTCGTCGTGACCGGGGTGCCGGGTGCGACCGGCGACCGCGAGGACCCGGGCTTCCAGATCCCCCTGGGGCTCCTCGCGCTGCGCACCGGCTGCCCGGTGAAGCTCGCCGCGAGCCGCGAGGAGTCCTTCCTCGGCCACACCCACCGCCACCCCACGCTCCTGCGCTACCGCCACCACGCGGACGCGGAGGGCCGGCTGGTCAAGGTGGAGGCCCAGATCCTCCTGGACGCGGGCGCGTACGCCGACGCCTCCTCGGAGTCGCTGGCGGCGGCCGTGGCCTTCGCCTGCGGGCCGTACGTCGTCCCGCACGCCTTCATCGAGGGCTGGGCAGTCCGGACGAACAACCCGCCGTCGGGCCATGTGCGCGGCGAGGGCGCGATGCAGGTCTGCGCGGCGTACGAGGGCCAGATGGACAAGCTGGCCGCGAAGCTGGGCATCGACCCGGCCGAACTGCGCCTGCGCAACACCCTCTCCACGGGCGACATCCTGCCCACGGGCCAGACGGTGACCTGCCCGGCCCCGGTGGCCGAACTGCTCCAGGCCGTCCGTGACTTCCCCCTCCCCTCCCTCCCCAAGGACGCCCCGGAGGACGACTGGCTGCTGCCGGGCGGCCCCGAGGGCGCGGGGGAGCCCGGGGCGGTGCGCCGGGGCGTGGGCTACGGCCTGGGCATGGTCCACATGCTGGGGGCCGAGGGCACGGACGAGGTCTCGACGGCCACGGTCCGGGTGCACGACGGTGTGGCCACGGTGATCTGTGCGGCCGTGGAGACGGGCCAGGGCTTCACCACGCTGGCCCGCCAGATCGTCCAGGAGACCCTGGGCATCGAAGAGGTCCACGTGGCCGCCGTCGACACCGACCAGCCCCCGGCGGGCCCGGCGACGCACGGCCGCCACACCTGGGTGTCGGGCGGGGCGGTGGAGCGCGCGGCGAAGATGGTCCGCACCCAGCTCCTCCAGCCGCTGGCCCACAAGTTCGGCATGTCCACGGAGCTGCTCCAGATCGCCGACGGCAAGATCACCTCGTACGACGGGGTGCTGTCCACGACGGTCACCGAGGAGCTGGACGGCAAGGAACTCTGGGCCACCGCCCAGTGCCGCCCCCACCCCACGGAACCGCTGGACGAGTCCGGCCAGGGCGACGCGTTCGTCGGCCTCGCGTTCTGCGCGGTACGGGCGGTGGTCGACGTCGACATCGAGCTCGGCTCCGTCCGCGTGGTCGAGATGGCGGTCGCCCAGGACGTCGGCCGCGTCCTGAACCCGGCCCAGCTGGCGATCCGTATCGAGGCGGGCATCACCCAGGGCATCGGCGCGGCCCTCACGGAGAACCTCCGCACCGCGAGAGGCCTCATCCGCCACCCCGACCTGACCGGCTACGCGCTCCCGACCTCGCTGGACGCCCCGGACATCCGCATCGTGAAACTGGTCGAGGAACGCGACGTGGTGGCCCCCTTCGGCGCGAAGCCGGCCTCGGCCGTCCCGGTCGTCACGGCCCCCGCGGCGGTCGCCTCAGCGGTCCGCTCGGCGACGGGCCGCCCGGTGAACCGCCTGCCCATCCGACCGCAGGCGGCGGTGGCGACGCCCAGGGGCTGACCCGCAGTCCGCAGCGGCGGCGGTCCCGGCTCAGCAGGGGCCGTCGTCGGCGGCGGCGGTGAGGTCGTACGCGGCGATCGAGGTGCTTCCGCTGTCCGCTCCCGGCACGAAAACCCCGCCTCCCGCGGGCTTCGCCTCCGTCACGTGCAGGCAGACGGTGGTGTCGGCGCCGCCGGCCGAGACCTCGTAGTCGTGCCCGCCGTCGGCTCGTTCCACGACGACCTCGCACGACGGCCCTTGACCCTCGCCCGCCCTCATGAACTCCGCCTCGATGAGGGAAACGTACCCGTCCCACGGCTGCCCCGCCGCCCGCGGCCGGGCCCCCAGTCCAACCGGTACGGGCCGACCAGGGCGACGACGGGAACCCGGTGACGCGCAACTGTCTGCGGCCGCGTTCGGTGGTCGCCGCAGCTCTGTTCGCTCCTCGGCAACGGTCTGCGACAGGGGAGGAATAAGCCCCTCCCCGCTAATTACTGGCTAGTTCGGGCCTCACTCCCTCACCCCCTGTGGCCGCTACATTCACCTCTGTCCGGTCCGGACAGAAACGACCAGGGGGAAACAGACAGTTATGCGTCCCATAGGAACCAGGAGCCATACCGGCAGATCCTTCATGGCGGTGACCGTCCACGCGGTCGCCGTGGCGGTCGCCGCCTTGGGCCTCGCCGCCTCACCCGCTGCCGCGGTACCGACCGCCACGGCGGCGCCCCAGCTCGGCGGCGCCTGCACCGCGGCCGACCTCGGCACCCGCCACCCGTACATCAAGAACACCGAAGTGTCCCCGACGATCACCCACTTCAAGGGCTGGTACGTCACCGAGGGCACCACCGGCAACCACACCGTCGTCACCAGCACCCAGACGGTCATCACGGTCTCCGTCGGCCTCACCGGCGGCGTCGAGGGCAGTTTCGCCGTAGCGACGCTCGAAGCGGCCGGCGCGAGCCTCGGTCTGAACGTGAAGGTCGACTACGCCTCCACCAGCAGCGAGTCGAACACGGTTGCGTGGAGCTTCAACCAGCCCGGCTACTACGGCGTCTACAAGGGCACGAAGAAGGTCACCGGTACCTACGGAAGCCTCAACTGCAACCGCTCCCAGCAGAGCGACGGAAGCTGGGCGCTGAAGTGGGCCGAGGGGCCCGGCAGCGGCAGCTTCACCACCTACACCACCCTTGAGGAAGGTGCGGTGCGCTGCCAGGACACGGTGCCCGCGGGCAGCATCATGGCCAAGGCGCAGAGTCTCCTCGACTGCGGCTCGCCCGCCGCGAAGGCCGAGCGCCCGGCGGGTGCGGTGGCACCGACGGCGAAGCAGGAGCAGGACCGGAAGCAGGACCGCCTCGCGCAGCCCCCGGCCCGCACCGGCGACACGTCCGCCGAACAGCCCGCGGCCACCGGGCGCGGCGCGCGGGCCGCTCTCGACTGCCAGACCCAGGTCTACAAGATCGCCGTGCCCGGAAAGCCCCTGTCCTGGGGCGCGCCGGTCCTGGCGGACGACGGTGTCCGCCTGCGGCCCTCGACGATCTTCAGCGCCCACCTGGACCACTGGCGCCTGTGCAACGTGACGGAGAGCAACGGGGTCATCGAGGCGACCCTGTGGAACTGGGGCAACGGCGGGTGCGCGACCATCGCCGCGCCGGACGCGGCCACCGACCGGGCGGTCCTGAGGACGGTCGCCTGCGCGGAGGACGACCTCCAGCGGTTCTACGTCTACCGCGACGTACCCGGTAGCTCGAAGATCGGTGTGCAGAACAAGTACACCGGATCCATGATGGGCCACGACCGGTACGCGGACGGGGAGTTCATCCGCCAGTACTCCAACGGCAGGCAGGACGGTACGGGTACGTACTCCCTCGTCGGCGTCTGACGGCCCACGCCCTGTGAGCGGCCCCGCACGTGAACCCCTTGCTTCCGGTTCCGTGCGGGGCCCCTCGCGTCTCCTGCCGGAGCGACGGGGACACCTGGACACTTCCGGGCCGGCCCGGATAGCCGGAGAATGCCGCGAAGGGCCGAACCCGGCCGAAGGTTCGTACCGTTGTCCGAACAAGGGAGAGCCCGTACGTGATCACTGAGCCGGAACTGGTGGGCGAGCCCGGGCCGGATACCCCCGCGGACGTGGTGAGCGGGTTCGATCCGGGGCAGGGGCTCCGGGCCGGTGGCCGGCGCCGCCGGGTGCACGGGCTGCTGTGGGCCGCCGCCGGAGCATTGGTGGCGTCGGCGGTGTGGGCGGCGGCGGTCTTCGCGTACGGGATCGGCGGCGAGCGGAAGCCCGACCCGCGCGGCTACCGCGTGGAGTCCGACTCCTGCGCGGCGGTGGAGCTGAAGGCGCTCGCCAAGGCGGTGGGGGAGCAGGCGGCCGAGCCGTCGACCGAACTGGACGGCATCGAGCACCCCGCCCTCCGCCGCATTCGCTGCACCGTCGACTTCACGGTGGCGGTGGTTCGGGCGCCGGACGGCGAGGAGGCCTCGGGCTGGTCCACCGGCTATCAGGCGTCCCTCACGGCTGAGTTGCACACGGAGACCGACCCGCGCCCCGAGTTCGAGGCGAGCAGCACGCTGACGGAGATCGACGGCACGGGCGTGGACCGGGTGGAGCGCGTACCGGACCTCGGCGACCTGGCCTATCTGCTGATCATGGAGGACGAATCCATGCGTGTGCAGGTGGTGGAAGGCGGTGCCGTAGTGACCCTCACCCTGACCTCCTGGATGTCTCCTCCGGACATCGACAACGGAACGGAATCGCTCCCCGACGTGGTGGACCAGCCCGAGATGCTCGCCTACCGGGCCGATCTGATCAGCGATACGCGCGAGGTGATGAAGGCCCTGAAGACCGGCTGACCGGCTGACCGGCTGACCGGCCGCAAACGGAAGCGGCCGCCCCCTGTCGTGGGGACGGCCGCTTCGCGATGGAGACCGTGACCGGATTCGAACCGGTGTAACTCGAGTTGCAGTCGAGCCCCTGAGCCTCTCGGGCACACGGTCGGGTGCGGTGCTGCGGTGCTGCGGTGCTGTGGTGTGTGGTGCGGTGCTGCGGTGCTCTGTTCCTTTGCTGTCCACGACGCTACGGGGCTCCGCCCGCCGCCTCAAGGCATCCGGCCGGCCCGCAACGCGACTGCCATACGCCGTTCACACCCGGTCCGGTGCCGGGGCTCGGGACCTACGACCAAGGGCCGAGTGCGGCACCGCACAAGGACAGGGTTCAAACCGCTCCATGCCCCTTACGCTGGGCCCATGACCGCCCTCGAACCGCGTGACGGCACCGATGCCGCACACCTCGCGCCGCCCGCGACCGACGATCACTCCTCGGACCCGCTGTCCGACATCCCCCTCGCAGCCGTCGAAGGGGTCCTCGGGCGCACCTACCGGGCGCTCAGCATCGGCATCGTCTCCGTGGTGTTCCTCATCGCGTTCGAGGCCACGGCGGTCGGCACGGCCATGCCGGTCGCCGCGCGCGAGCTGAACGGGATCCCTCTCTACGCCTTCGCCTTCTCCGCGTACTTCACCACCAGCCTGTTCGCCATGGTCCTGTCCGGGCAGTGGGCCGACCGGCGCGGGCCGCTCCAGCCGCTCGCCACCGGGATCACCGCGTTCGGCGTCGGCCTGCTGCTCTCCGGGGCGGCCACCAGCATGTGGGTCTTCATCGCGGGCCGGGCGGTCCAGGGACTCGGCGGCGGGCTGGTGATCGTCGCCCTGTACGTGGTCATCGGGCGGGCCTACCCCGAGCACATCCGGCCCGCGATCCTGGCCGCCTTCGCCGCGAGCTGGGTGATCCCCTCCGTCGTCGGGCCGCTCGCCTCCGGGACGGTGACCGAGCACCTCGGCTGGCGCTGGGTCTTCGTCGGCATCCCGGTCCTCATCGTGATCCCGCTCGTCCTGGCCCTCCCGGCGATCCGGCGGACGGCCTCCGGGCCCGCGGACCCGGCCGCCGCCACCGAGCCGTACGACCGCCGCCGGATCCGGCTCGCCCTGGGGATCTCGGCCGGGGCGGGGCTGCTCCAGTACGCGGGGCAGGAGCTGAACTGGCTCGCCCTCCTGCCGGCCGCCCTCGGCGTCGCCCTGCTGGTGCCCGCCGTCCGCGGACTGCTGCCCACCGGGACCGTACGGGCGGGGCGCGGGCTGCCCTCGGTGGTCCTGCTGCGGGGGGTCGCCGCCGGGTCGTTCATCGCCGCCGAGTCCTTCGTACCGCTGATGCTGGTCACCCAGCGCGGGCTGTCCCCGACGATGGCCGGCCTCTCGCTGGCCGTGGGCGGGGCGACCTGGGCTCTCGGTTCGTTCGTGCAGTCCCGGCCGCGCATGGAGCCCCACCGCGAGCGGCTGATGGTCAGCGGCATGGTGCTGGTCGCCGCCTCGATCGCCGTCGCGCCCTCCGTGCTGATCGAGGGGGTCCCGGTCGGGACCGTCGCCGTCGCCTGGGCCTTCGGCTGCTTCGGGATGGGCATGGTGATCGCCTCCACCAGCGTGCTGCTGCTGAAGCTGTCGGCCCCGGAGGAGGCGGGCTCCAACTCCGCCGCCCTCCAGATCTCCGACGGGCTCTCCAACGTGCTGCTCCTGGCCGGCGGCGGCGCGGCCTTCGCCGCGCTCGGCGGCGGGGCGGTGGGCGCTGCCGCGCACGGGGCCGTGGAGGCCGGAGCCGCCGGCTCGCACCCGGGCGCGTTCGCCGCCGTGTTCCTGCCGATGGCGGGGGTGGCACTGGTGGGGGCGTGGGTGGCGACCCGGGTCGTCGTGCGGGAGAAGTAGCGGTACTACTCTGGCCCCATCCGCTGGTACCGTTCTGGTATGGCTATGAACCTGCGTCTCCGTGACGACCAGACCGAAGCCCTCAAGCAGCGTGCCGAGCAGGAGGGCACCAGCATGCACGCCATACTGCTCCAGGCCGTGGACGACTACCTCGCCAGGACCGCGCAGCAGGCCATCGTCCGCAAGACGGCCAAGGAGCAGGCGGCCAAGTGGAGCGAGCTGATGGAGCGGCTGAAGTGAGCTGTGTCTACCTGAGTTCCGAGGACATCCTCGTGATCGCCGAGCATGCCTGCGACGACATGCAGATCGTCCTTCGGGACGATGGACTGCTGGAGTCGGCGGCACACCGTCCCTCCGCCGCCATGTTCGGCGAGGAGGCCTATCCCGATCTGATCGACAAGGCGGCGGCACTCCTTCAGTCCCTGGCGGTCAACCACCCCCTTTTCGACGGCAACAAAAGGACCGCCTGGTTGTCCTGTGTCACGTTTCTGGCCATGAACGGCGTTGAACTGCGCCCGGACATCGACGCGGCGGAACGACTGGTCATCGATGTCGCCACGGGGGCGACGGACGAGATCAAGGCGATCTCCCAAGGGCTGCGGGACCTGGTCCTCGACGCGATGTGAGCACGGTCTCGTCGGCCCCCGGTACGGCTCGTCCGTACCGGGTTTCAACCGGGCCCCCGGTAGGGTGGCCCGGTTGTCGTATCGCGGGCCGGGCCGATCAGGGCCGGGTCCGGTGCGGACAGCACCCCACGTACCCGAGAGCCCCGAACCGGAGACCGTGACTACTACCACCGCCTCCCACCACCTCTCACCCGCCTTTCCCGGCCGCGCCCCCTGGGGCACCGCCGGCAAGCTGCGAGCCTGGCAGCAGGGCGCCATGGAGAGGTACATCCAGGAGCAGCCGCGCGACTTCCTCGCCGTCGCGACGCCCGGCGCCGGCAAGACCACGTTCGCGCTGACCCTCGCGTCGTGGCTGCTGCACCACCATGTCGTGCAGCAGATCACCGTCGTCGCCCCGACCGAGCACCTCAAGAAGCAGTGGGCGGAGGCGGCCGCCCGGATAGGGATCAAGCTCGACCCCGACTACAGCGCCGGCCCGCTGAGCAAGGAGTACCACGGGGTCGCCGTGACGTACGCCGGTGTCGGCGTCCGTCCGATGCTGCACCGCAACCGCTGCGAGCAGCGCAAGACGCTCGTGATCCTCGACGAGATCCACCACGCCGGTGACTCGAAGTCCTGGGGCGAGGCCTGCCAGGAGGCGTTCGACCCGGCGACCCGGCGACTCGCGCTGACCGGTACGCCGTTCCGTTCGGACACCAACCCGATCCCGTTCGTCGCGTACGAGGAGGGCAACGACGGCATCCGCCGCTCCTCCGCCGACTACACCTACGGCTACGGCAACGCGCTCGCCGACGGCGTCGTCCGCCCGGTCATCTTCCTCAGCTACAGCGGCAACATGCGCTGGCGCACCAAGGCCGGCGACGAGATCGCCGCGCGGCTCGGCGAGCCGATGACCAAGGACGCCATCGGGCAGGCCTGGCGCACCGCGCTGGCGCCCACCGGCGAGTGGATCCCCAACGTGCTCACCGCCGCCGACAAGCGGCTCACCGAGGTCCGCAAGGGCATCCCCGACGCGGGTGGCCTCGTCATCGCGACCGACCAGGAGTCGGCGCGCGCGTACGCCAAGATCCTCAAGAAGGTCACCGGCGAGACGCCGACCGTGGTCCTCTCCGACGAGAAGGCCGCCTCCAAGAAGATCGACCGGTTCAGCGGCGACGAGTCGCGCTGGATGGTCGCGGTCCGCATGGTGTCCGAGGGCGTCGACGTGCCGCGCCTCGCCGTCGGCGTCTACGCGACGACGATCTCCACGCCGCTCTTCTTCGCCCAGGCCGTCGGCCGCTTCGTGCGGTCCCGCAGGCGCGGCGAGACGGCCTCCGTCTTCGTCCCGACCATCCCGATGCTCCTCGACTTCGCCAACGAGATGGAGGTCGAGCGCGACCACGTGCTCGACAAGCCGAAGAAGGGCAGCGACGAGGAGAACCCGTTCTCGGAGGAGGACAAGCTCCTCGCCGACGCGGAGAGGCTGGAGGACGAGGAGACCGAGGAGCAGCTGCCCTTCGAGGCGCTGGAGTCCGACGCCGTCTTCGACCGGGTGCTGTACGACGGCGCCGAGTTCGGCATGCAGGCCCACCCCGGCTCCGAGGAGGAACAGGACTACCTCGGCATCCCCGGGCTCCTGGAACCCGACCAGGTCCAGCTTCTCCTCCAGAAGCGGCAGACCCGGCAGATCGCGCACAGCCGCCAGAAGCCGGCCGAGGAGGCCGACCTTCTGGAGAAGCCGGCCGACGCCCGGCCCGTGGTCACCCACAAGCAGCTGCTGAGCCTGCGCAAGCAGCTCAACACCACGGTCTCCGCCTACACGCACCAGAGCGGCAAGCCCCACGGTGTGATCCACAACGAACTGCGCCGCGTCTGCGGCGGCCCGCCGAGCGCGGAGGCCACGGCACACCAGATCCAGCAGCGGATCGCGAAGGTCCAGGAGTGGGCGACGCGGATGACGTGACCGCGGTGTCGTCCGTTCTGGTCGGCCCGTACGGAGGTTCCCCCTTCGTGCGGGCCGACGGCGTTCCCGGGCATCGCGGCGACGCTCCCGGCTTCCGCGGAGACGTTTCCGGTCGTTGGGGCCGGGAAATTTCTCGGTGACCGTTCACGCACTGTTAACGTTGGTTCACATCCGTGGACGCGGGCCCTGATGGTGTCGCGACACGTGAACGCGCGTAGATGTTCGCTTTCCGGACGCCGTCCCGCTGACCGGCCCTTATGTGCGGGCCGTTCCGGGGCTCCGTGTCCGGAGACCGGATTCTGGACGAGGACTTCCGCTGAGCGGACTGGATCGCTACTGTCCCCGCCATATGAACGCCCCGTGGCAACGCCGCCGCGGAGCGCAGCCGGTGCCTTGCCAGGCCGGCGGCCTCTCCGTGCGTCGCCGCTGGGACCGGCGTCGCAACCCCGCCGGAGCAGGACCGTCGTCGCTCACCCCGAAGAGGAGAGGGCGTCGTGACAGCGGAGACCTCCCAGACGCTCGACCGAGGACTGCGCGTCCTCAAACTGCTCGCCGACACCGATCACGGCCTGACCGTCACCGAGTTGTCCAACAAGCTCGGTGTCAACCGGACCGTCGTCTACCGATTGCTCGCCACCCTGGAGCAGCACGCCCTGGTCCGCCGTGACCTGGGCGGCCGCGCCCGGGTCGGCCTGGGTGTGCTGCGGCTCGGCCGCCAGGTGCATCCGCTCGTCCGGGAAGCCGCGCTGCCCGCGCTGCGCTCCCTGGCCGAGGACATAGGGGCCACCGCCCATCTCACGCTCGTCGACGGCAGCGACGCCCTCGCGGTCGCCGTCGTCGAGCCCACCTGGACCGACTACCACGTCGCCTACCGGGCCGGTTTCCGGCATCCGCTGGACCGGGGCGCGGCCGGCCGGGCCATCCTGTCGGCCCGGCAGACCACGGAGGCCGGACACCCCGGCTACACCCTCACCCACGGCGAACTCGAGGCCGGGGCCAGCGGGGCGGCCGCGCCGCTGGTCGGGGTCTCGGGCGTGGAGGGCAGCGTCGGTGTCGTCATGCTCGCCGACGCCGTACCGGAACGGGTCGGGCCCCGCGTGCTCGATGCCGCCCGGGAGGTGGCCGACGCGCTGCGGTAGCCCGTACCGGCCGGGGAGTGGCCGACGTCCTGCGGTAGCCCGTACCGGCCGGGGAGTGGCCGACGTCCTGCGGTAGGCGGGTACCGGCCGGGGAGTGCCCGGGCCGGTACCCGCGGAGGCGGCGGGGGCGGCGTACGCCTGGCGCGTTCCGGCCGGAGGGCGGCGGTTAGATTGGGTGCGTGCTCACTCGTCTCACGCGCCCCCGCGTCCTCGCCCTCTGCGCGCTGCCCGTCCTCGCCCTCTTCGGTACGGCGGCCTTCGCGCCGCTGCCGTTCACCCTGGCTCGGCCCGGGGTGACCGCGGACGTGCTCGGCAAGGACGACGGGCGGCCGGTGATCACCATCACCGGCGCGGAGCCCCGGCCCACCGACGGGCAGCTGAGGATGACGACGATCCTCGCCACCGGGCCGAAGGCGGACGTCCGTATCGGCGAGGTGATCGACGGCTGGTTCCGGACCGATCGGGCGGTCATGCCGCGCGACTCCGTCTACCCCACCGGTGGCTCCGAGAAGGAGATCGAGAAGCACAACCTCGACGACATGAAGCAGTCGCAGAACGTCGCCGTCGACGCCGCCCTGAACTACCTGGACCGCGAGCCCGGTTCGCTGCGCGTGGAGGTGGACCTCGGCGACATCGGCGGCCCGAGCGCCGGTCTCTTCCTCTCCCTCGGCATCATCGACAAGCTCGACGGCAACGGCTCCGGCGGCGATCTCACCGGCGGCCGCACCATCGCCGGTACGGGGACGATCAGCGCGGACGGCAAGGTCGGCGCTGTCGGCGGCGTGTCGATGAAGGCCCAGGGCGCCCACCGTGACGGGGCGAGCGTCTTCCTCGTGCCGAAGGCCGAGTGCTCTCAGGCGGAGGCCGAGGCGCCCGACGGGCTGCGGATCGTGCCCGTCTCCACGCTGAAGGACGCGGTCGGCTCGCTCAAGGCCCTGGAGTCGGGCGGGAAGGTACCGGGCTGCTGACCTGCGGCGGCACCGACTGCACGGGTGGCGCCGGCTGTACGGGCTCCGCCCCCGGCGCGTCGTCCAGCGTTCGCCAGGACGGGAACACCAGCGGGCTCAGCGTGGCCAGGAAGTAGACCCCGCCCATCAACAGCAGCGCTCCCGTCGCCCCGGCGCCCTCCACCAGCAGCCCGGCCGCCAGCCCGCCCAGCGGCATCGCGAACTCGCAGCCCGCCGTCAGAGCCCCCGAGACCCGGCTGCGCAGCCGGTCCGGCACCCGTTCGTAGATCACCGTCGTCAGGATCGGGTTCAGCACGCCGCCCGCGATCCCGCCGAGCAGCATCGTCACCGCGAGCGGAAGCGGCGTCCCGGTCACCGCGGCGACCAGGAACCTCGGCGCGCCGCACAGGATCACGCACACCGTGAACACCGTCCGCCGTGAGAACCGGTGCCCCACCGCCCCGTACAGCAGGGCCCCCGCCAGCCCGCCCGCCCCGAACATCGCGGTGAGCAGCCCGATGGCGGTCGCGCCGCCCAGCTCGGCCTCGGCGTGCACGGGGAGCAGTACGGCGTTCCAGCCCTGGTCGGTGCCGTTCATGAACATCACCATGACCACGATCGCCAGCAGCAGCCGGTTGCCCAGCAAGTGGGCGTATCCCTCGCGGAGTTCGGAGCCGTAGGCGCGCAGCGATACCGGGGCCTCGGCCTTCCGCGGCTCGGCCGCGCGCACCCCCCGTACCCCCGCGGCGATCAGCAGGGCGGACAGCCCGAACGTCGCCGCGTCCAGCAGCAGGACCGTCTCCGCGCCGACGAAGGCGATGAGGACGCCGGCGAGCGCCGCGCCGACCATCCGGGCCCCGCGCGAGACCGCGTCGAAGAGGCTTGCGGCCCGGGGGAGGGTGGTGCCGGCGTGCTCGGCCAGGTCCGGGATCAGGACGTAGCGCGCGGTGTTGCCCGGAGTGTGGGCGAACCCGTTGACCGCCATCAGCGCACACAGCATCCAGAAGTCGAGGACGCCGGCGAAGTGCAGCAGTGGGATCGTCGCGATGGCCGACGCGCACACCGCGTCGGAGGCGATGGCGACCCGGCGGCGGCCGATCCGGTCGATGACCGGTCCGCCGATCAGGGCGGCGACGACGATCGGCAGAGTGGCGCAGAAGGCGACGAATCCGGCCCGGCCCGCGCTGCCGGTGGTCTCCAGGACGAACCAGGGGACGCCGATCAGGGTCAGTGACGTGCCTGCGGTGGAAATGGAGTTGGCCGCGAGCGTGGCGGCGAGCGGGGTGCGGTGCCCCATGGTTCTGTCTCCCCCGAGTCGATGGTCAGGCCGGATGGAAGGCGGCGGCGCGAGGCGCGGTCGCCTCCCGGCTCTGGGTCGTCAGGCGCAGACCCACCTCGACCAGGGCCCAGCCGACCCGGGTGCGCAGGCTGGTGCGGGGGAGGTGGAAACGCGCCGCCTCGTGGTGGAGTTCGGACGCGCGGGCGGTGTGCAGGAGGTGGTGTACGTCGGCGTGCATAAGGCGGTTCCCTTCGGGTGGTGGGTGGTTGGCGGCGCGGCGTTCATTCGGAGGAGCGCGGGAAGGTGTGCAGGTGGGTCCGGACGACGGCCGAGCCCTCGGTGTCGTCGGGGACACGGCCCCGGTAGGTCTCCACGAGCTCCTGAACCTTCTGGCCCAGCTCCAGTGCCAGGTCGGGGGTGAGGCGGATCGTGAAGTCGCTCATGTCCCAGCTGCGCTGCCACTCCTCCGGCCAGTCGTCCATCGTGCCCAGCCAGGTGTTCAGCTCCTGGGCGTGGCTCGTGGCCGTCTCGTGGAGGAGGAAGTCGATGGCCCCGCGCACCTCCGGGTCGGCGTGCGTCCGGAATTCGGCGCTCTCGACGGTCGAGCCGTCGTGGGCCGCCCGCCACCAGCGTTCGCGGCCCTTGCCCAGCTCCGGGGCGTCCTCGACCATCCCGGACTCGGCCAACTGGCGCAGGTGGTAGCTGGTCGCACCGCTGGACTCGCCCAGCCGCTCGCCGAGCCTGGAGGCGGTGGCGGGGCCGAAATCGCGCAGCGCTTTCAGCAGTCGCATCCGGAGGGGGTGGGCGATGGCCCGCAAGGTGCGGGCGTCGACGTTGTGGATCTTCCGGTCGGTGCCGTCGTAGCGGTAGGGGCGGACGTCCTCGTTCTCTGCCATGGTTCGAAGGTAGAGATGCAAAGAGCGCTTTGCAAGTCTTTTTTGCAACGGACTGTTTGCAAGGACCTTTGGCAACTCACCCCTCCTCGATGAACCCCTCCGCCACCAGCCAGTCCTTCGCCACCTCGTGCGGGTCCTCGCCTTCGACGTCCACCCTGGCGTTCAGCGTCTGCGCGACCTCGGTCGTCAGCTTCTTCGCCAGCGGGTCCAACAGCTCCGCGATCACCGGGTACTTCTCGAAGGTCGCCTCGTGGATGACGGGGGAGGCGTTGTAGTTGGGGAAGAAGTTCTTGTCGTCCTCCAGGACGTCCAGGTTCATGGCCTTGATGCGCCCGTCGGTGGTGAACACCTCACCCAGCAGGCAGGAGTTGGACTCGGAGACCTGGGTGTAGATGATCCCGGCGTCCATCTTCCGGATGTTGCCCGCCGGGATCTTCATCCCGTACCGCTTCTCCATGCCGGGCAGCCCGTCGTCGCGGGAGGCGAACTCGTTCTCCACGCAGATCGTCACCGCGCCCGGGTCCTTCTTCGCCAGGGCCGCCACGTCCGAGAGGGTCTTCAGCCGGTACCTGGCGTTGTTCTTCTTGCTGATGGCGAGCGCGTACGTGTTGTCGAGCGGCGCCGGCGGCAGCCAGACCACCCCGTTGCCCCGGTCCTCGTCCCGCACGGCCTCGTACTGCTTCTTCGGGTCGACGATGGGGTTCGCGTGGCCGAGGAAGGTGATCCAGCCGGTGCCGGTGTAGTCCCACTGGGCGTCGGCGTCGCCGTTGATGATGGCCTCGCGGGCGCTGATCGAACCCGGCAGGTTCGTCCGGTCCAGGACCTCCGCCCCGGCCGCCTTGAACACCAGGCCGGTCATCTGGCCCAGGATGATGTTCTCGCTGAAGTTCTTCGAGGTCACGGTCAGCGTCGCGCCCTTGAGCGGCTCGCCCTGCCCGACCGACCCCGGCGACACGTCGTCCACCATCGGCGAACCGCTCTTGAGCCCGCAGCCGCCCAGCGCCAGTGCCAGCGTGAGGGACAGGGCCGCGCCGCCGACCGTGAAGGCCCCGCGCCGGGGAACGTACGCGGTCCTCCTCATCGCTCCTCCAGCCCGCGCGGCGTCAGCGCCAGTTCGGCCAGCGAGGCCAGCCAGTCCACCAGCAGGGCCAGCACCACCGTCAGCACCGAGCCGATGATCAGTACCGGCATCCGCTGCGTCTGGATTCCCGACGTGATCAGGTCGCCCAGTCCGCCGCCCCCGCCGAACGTCGCCAGCGTCGCCGTGCCGACGTTCAGGACGAGTGCCGTACGCACCCCGGCCAGGATCAGCGGGACCGCGAGCGGCAGCTCCACCTTCATCAGGACGCCCCGGCCGGACATCCCCATCCCGCGCGCCGCCTCGATCATGTTCGGCTCGATCGCCCGCAGGCCCGCCACCGTGTTGGAGAGCACCGGCAGCACCGCGTAGATCACGATGCCGATGATCGCGGTCCGCGGGCCGATGCCCAGCCAGATCACCAGCAGCGCCAGCAGACCGATCGCGGGCGTCGCCTGCCCGATGTTGGCCAGCGCGGTGAACGCCGGGGCCGACTTCCGCAGCCGCCGCCGGGTCAGGGCGATGCCCAGCGGGATCGCGATGATCAGCACCCAGAACGTGGAGATCGCCGTCAGCCGCACATGCTGCCACCAGCGCAGCTGCACATTGCCGCCGGTCAGCGAGTTCTCCGCGATCGAGTCCAGGTGGATGTTGGTGATCCAGACGTAGGTGACGGCCAGGACGACCACCAGCACCACCGGCAGGACCACCAGCTTCCGCCAGGTGAACCGGCGCTCCGGCGCGGCCGGCCCGGGGGAGGGGTCGCTCTCCTCGTCGTGGAACGCGTGGCCCTTGACGTCGTGTTCGCCCGGCGGACGGGTGGGGGTGGCCGGGCCCTTGCCGGAGCCGGACGGATGGCTGGGACTCATCGGCCGCCGCCACCCCCCTCCAGCTCCTGCTCCGTCTGGTGGCCCCGCAGCTCCTCCAGCTCGTGCTGGTGCTCCATCGCCGTCAGCCGGTCGGCCTCCAGCAGCTCCTGCACGTTGTCCATCAGCGTCTTCATGTCCACGACCCCGATGAACTCGCCGCGCCGCCCGGTCACCGCGACCCGGCCCCCGCTGTCGGTGAGGACCGCCTCCAGCGCGTCGTGCAGCGTGGCGTCCCGGGTCACCGTGTCGTGCACCAGCTGCCCGGCCCGCGCCAGCGAGCCGCGCGCCCGCATCAGGTCGCCGCGCCGCAGCCACTTGTACGGGCGGTTGCGGCGGTCCAGCATCAGCAGCTCGTTGTGCGGGCCGTTGCGCAGCTTGTTGAAGATCGACTGGAGCGGGTCCTCGACCGTCACCGTCGGGAAGTCCGCGATGCCCACATCCCGTACGCGGGTCAGGTTCAGCCGCTTCAGGGCCGCGCCCGCGCCGACGAAGCCGGAGACGAAGTCGTCCGTCGGGTTGGTCAGGATCGCCTCGGGGGTGTCGAACTGCGCGATGTGCGAGCGCTCCCGCAGCACCGCGATCCGGTCGCCTAGCTTGATCGCCTCGTCGAAGTCGTGGGTGACGAACACGATCGTCTTGTGCAGCTCGTGCTGGAGCCGGATCAGCTCGTCCTGGAGATGGTCGCGGGTGATCGGGTCGACCGCCCCGAAGGGCTCGTCCATCAGCAGTACGGGAGGGTCGGCGGCCAAAGCCCGCGCCACCCCCACCCGCTGCTGCTGCCCGCCGGAGAGCTGGCGCGGATAGCGGCCGTGGAACTCGCGCGGATCCAGACCCACCAGGTCGAGCATCTCCTCCACCCGGTCCTTGACCCGTGACTTGGACCAGCCGACCATCTTCGGGACCAGGGCGATGTTGTCCGCGACCGTCATGTGCGGGAAGAGGCCGGAGGACTGGATCGCGTACCCGATCTTGCGGCGCAGTTTCACCGGGTCGATGTCGGTGACGTCCTCGTCGTCGATCCGGATCCGGCCCGACGTCGGCTCGATCAGCCGGTTGATCATCTTCAGGGTGGTGGACTTGCCGCAGCCGGACGGCCCGACGAAGACCACCGTCTCGCCCGCCCTGATCTCCATCGAGACGTTCTCGACGGCCGGATTCGGGGTGCCGGGGTAGCTCTTGGTGAGGTTCTCCAGCTGGATGGTGGCCCCGGAGGTGGCGGCGGCCCCGCCCGCGGTGCCGGTGTCGGTCTCGGTCTCGGTCTCAGGCACGGATCCCCCTCGGGATGGTCAGCCGCCCCAGCAGGACGTACGCGGCGTCGAAGAGCAGGGCGAGGACGACGATGCCGAGCGTGCCCGCGAGGACCTGGTTGATCGCGTTCGCGCTGCCCAGCGAGGCGATGCCCCGGAAGATCTCGTTGCCGAGGCCGGGCCCGGAGGCGTACGCGGCGATGGCGGCGATGCCCATCAGCATCTGTGTGGAGACCCGGATGCCGGTCAGGATCGGCGGCCAGGCGAGCGGCAGCTCCACCCGGCACAGGCGGGCCGGCCGCGACATCCCGATGCCCGTCGCCGCGTCGACCAGCGACGGATCGACGCCCCGCAGCCCGACGATGGAGTTCCGGACGATCGGCAGCAGCCCGTACAGCGTCAGGGTGATCACGGTCGGTGCGACGCCGAGGCCGACCAGCGGGATCAGCAGACCGATCGCGGCGAGCGAGGGGATGGTGAGGATCGTGGCCGTGGAGGTGATGGCGAGCGAGCCGCCCCAGCCGCTGCGGTAGCTCACCACGCCGATGACCACGCCCAGCACGGTGGCGATGACCATGCACTGGAAGACCGCGCTGACGTGCTGGAACGCGTCCGTGAGGAGCTGCTGGTGGCGGGTGCTCAGATACTCCCAGAAGCTCACACGGCACTCCTTCGGATCAATGACGCCCCGGGGCCTCGGGTCGGTCGGTGTCCTCGGCCGCCTGTTCCACCAGCGGGATGATCCGCAGCGGAACCGGGTTCTCCATGACGATCGCCGTGGAGGCCCGGACAATGCCATCAAACCCGACAACCCGGTCGATCACCCGCTGGAGATCGGCGTTGGAACGGGCGACCAGACGGCAGAACATGTCGCCGTGCCCGGTGGTGGTGTGCAGCTCCAGCACTTCCGGTACGCCGCCCAAATAGGCCCGTACGTCAGCACCTTGGCCCTGTTTGATCTCCAGTGTGGCGAACGCGGTGACCGGGTAGCCGAGCGCCGCCGGATCCACGTCCGGGCCGAATCCCCGGATGACGCCGTTCGACTGAAGACGGTCCAGCCGCGCCTGCACGGTCCCGCGCGCCACCCCGAGCCGCCGGGATGCTTCGAGGACACCGATCCGCGGTTCGCGCGCCAGGAGCACGATGAGCCGCCCGTCCAGATGATCGATCGCCATGAGCCCGCCTTCTGTGGTCACCCTGTACAGATAGTCCGGCCATCATGGCGATTCGCTGGGCACATTGACCAGCCGATGAGCGAACTATTGCGCACCTTGCGAAGTGGGGAGAGCCTTCGAACATGACTGAGACTCTGCACACCAGCCCTGACACCGCCCGGCGGGCCGACCCCTTCCCGGTCAAGGGAATGGACGCGGTCGTCTTCGCCGTGGGCAACGCCAAGCAGGCCGCGCACTTCTACTCGACCGCCTTCGGCATGAAGCTCGTCGCCTACTCCGGACCGGAGAACGGCAGTCGTGAGACCGCGAGTTACGTCCTGACCAATGGCGCCGCCCGCTTCGTGTTCACCTCCGTGATCAAGCCGTCCACCGAGTGGGGCACCTTCCTCGCCGACCACGTCGCCGAGCACGGCGACGGGGTCGTCGACCTCGCGATCGAGGTCCCGGACGCCCGTGCCGCGTACGCGTACGCCGTCGAGCACGGCGCCCGCGGCCTCACCGAGCCGCACGAGGTCAAGGACGAGCACGGCACCGTCGTCCTCGCCGCCATCGCCACGTACGGCAAGACCCGCCACACCCTGGTGGAGCGCTCCGGCTACGAGGGCCCCTACCTCCCCGGCTTCGCGGCGGCCTCGCCGATGGTCGAGCCGCCCGCCAAGCGCACCTTCCAGGCGATCGACCACTGCGTCGGCAACGTCGAGCTCGGCCGGATGAACGAGTGGGTCGGCTTCTACAACCAGGTCATGGGCTTCACCAACATGAAGGAGTTCGTGGGCGACGACATCGCCACCGAGTACTCCGCCCTGATGTCGAAGGTCGTCGCCGACGGCACGCTCAAGGTCAAGTTCCCGATCAACGAGCCGGCCATCGCGAAGAAGAAGTCGCAGATCGACGAGTACCTGGAGTTCTACGGCGGCGCGGGTGTCCAGCACATCGCGCTCGCCACGAACGACATAGTCGCCTCGGTCCGCGCGATGCGCGCCGCCGGTGTTCAGTTCCTGGACACGCCGGACTCGTACTACGACACGCTCGGCGAGTGGGCCGGGGAGACCCGGGTGCCGGTCGAGACCCTGCGCGAGCTGAAGATCCTCGTCGACCGCGACGAGGACGGCTACCTGCTGCAGATCTTCACCAAGCCGGTCCAGGACCGGCCGACCGTCTTCTTCGAGATGATCGAGCGCCACGGCTCCATGGGCTTCGGCAAGGGCAACTTCAAGGCTCTGTTCGAGGCGATCGAGCGCGAGCAGGAGAAGCGCGGCAACCTCTGACCCGCACCTCTTCGGCCTGCGTCTCCCACGCAGAACGCCGCCGCGGCCCGGGGCAGTACCCCGGACCGCGGCGGCCCACGCCGTTCACGGCACCCTGTCAGGGGCTCTTCGACGCCTCGGCCGCCTCCGGCTTCCCGGCCGCCGGGCTGCTCGCCGCCGCCTTCGACGAGGCCGGGGACGGGGACGCGGAAGGGGCCGCTTTCGAGGGCGCCGGAGCCTCGGGCCTCGTCTCCCGCTCCGTCTCTCGTGCCGTCTCCCGCTTCGGCTCCGGTTTCGGCTCCGGGGCGGGCGGCGGGGGCGGCTGCATGTCACCCGGCCCGCCCGCCGGCGGCGCGCCCAGCGCCTCCAGTGCCTCCTGGGCCAGCGGCGCCGCGAGCGGCGAGAAGGCCGGGTTCGTGCGCACGGCCTGCTCCAGATTGCGGCGCGCCGGACCGTAGTCCTCCAGCTCCCGCTGGATCACGCCCAGGTGGTACGCGTACGAGGCGTTCCGCACGCCCGTGTCCGCGGCCCGCTGCGCGTACTCCAGGCCCTCCTCCGACTCGCCCGCCCGGTGCAGCGCCCAGCCCAGCGCGTCCGCCACCGCCGCACTGCGGTGCTGCTTCGCCCACTGGCCGCGCAACAGCTCCACCGCCGCGTCCGGGTCCCCGTGGTCGGCCTCGAAGCGGGCCAGCAGCAGGGACTCGTCGACCCCGGCCTTCCTCGCCGCGGCCACCATCTCCCGCAGCGCGGCGTACTGGGTGCGGGCGTCCCCGTCCAGCCCCAGCGACTCGTACAGCTCGCCCAGCTCCAGGGCGTACTCCGGGCGCGGGAACTTCTCCAGCGCGCTCTGGTACGCGGCCAGCGCCTCGTCGGTGCGCTCCAGCGCCACCAGGGCCCGGGCCCGGCCCGCCAGCGAGGCGTGGTGACCGGCGTCCGTGCGCAGCGCCGCGTCGAACTGCGCCACCGCCTCCTCCGGTTCGCCACGCTCCCAGGCCAGCTCGCCGAGCCGGTGCAGCGCCTCGGCCTTCTCGGCGGGCTGCGTCGCCCGGTCCGCCGCCTCCCGGGCGGTGGCCAGCGCGTCCTCGCGCCAGCCCTGGCCCCGGTACAGCTCGGCGGTGCGGGCCAGCGCCGGAACGCCCTTGCGCAGCTCGCCGAACTTCTCCGTCGCCGCGGTCGCCGCCTTCTGGTCGCCGAGACCGGTGTACGCGTCGATGAGGACCGGGTACACGCTCCAGGTCTTCGGCTGCTGCTTCTTCACGGTCTCGCCCCACCGCTTCGCCGCGAGGAAGTCGTGCCGGGCGTTGGCCAGGGCCGCCAGCCCCACCCACGCCTCCCCGTTCCCGCGCTCACCCGCCCGCGCCTCCAGCGAACGCTTCAGGGCCTCCTCGGCGCGGGCGTAGTACGCCGTGTCCGCCGAACGCCGCGCCCACTCCACGTACGCCGTGCCGAGCGTCGCCAGGGACGGGGCGTCCTTCGGGTGGGACTCCACCCACTTCTGCCGGTCCCCGATCAGCGCGGTGAGGTCCGAGAGCGAGGCGGGGGAGCCCGCGGTCGTCGCCGCCTCGGCCCGCTCGACCGGCCCCGGCTCCTTCGGCCCGTCGCCCTCCCCGTCCTCCACCGCCACCAGCGCCCCGGCCAGCAGCACCCCGGCGGCGACCGCGCCGAACGCGGCCCGGCGCAACGTCGTCCGCAGGGTGGGCGGCGGCGGGGGTACGGCGGTGGCGCCTTCGGCGGGCATCACGTAAGGGCCCTGCGTGTCCTGCGGGTCCTGCGGGCCCTGCGGGGACGGCCCGGGCGGCCGGCGGGACTCCGGATCCTGCTGCGGCATGACATCCATGGCCATCACTGTGCGTCAGTCATACGAGCACACCGCTCCTTGGGATCGCCGCCGCCCACGGGTTCACACCATTGGCCCCGGGTGACAGGCTTGGATCATGAGCGATCTCCTCGAACGGCTGCGCGCGGGACTGCCCCCCGAGGCGCTGATCACCGATCCGGACGTCACCGCGTCCTACGCCCACGACATGGCGAGCTTCTGCGAGGCCGGCACCCCGGCCGTCGTGGTGCTCCCGCGCACGGTCGAGCAGGTCCAGCACGTCATGCGCACCGCCACCGCGCTGCGCGTCCCGGTCGTCCCGCAGGGCGCCCGTACCGGCCTGTCCGGCGCGGCCAACGCCTCGGACGGCTGCATCGTGCTGTCCCTGGTGAAGATGGACCGGATCCTGGAGATCAGCCCGGTCGACCGGATCGCCGTCGTCGAACCGGGCGTCGTCAACGCGGTGCTGTCACGCGCGGTCAACGAACACGGTCTGTACTACCCGCCGGACCCCTCCAGCTGGGAGACGTGCACCATCGGCGGCAACATCGGCACCGCGTCCGGCGGCCTGTGCTGCGTGAAGTACGGGGTCACCGCCGAGTACGTCCTGGGCCTGGACGTCGTCCTCGCCGACGGACGGCTCCTGACCACCGGCCGCCGCACCGCCAAGGGCGTCGCCGGATACGACCTGACCCGGCTCTTCGTCGGCTCCGAGGGCAGCCTCGGAATCGTCGTCAAGGCCGTCCTCGCGCTGAAACCACAGCCGCCCCAGCAGCTCGTCCTCGCCGCCGAGTTCCCCTCGGCAGCCGCCGCCTGTGACGCTGTGTGCCGGATCATGGAGCGTGGTCACACGCCGTCACTCCTCGAACTGATGGACCGTACGACCGTGCGTGCCGTCAACGCGATGGCCTCCATGGGCCTGCCCGAGACCACCGAGGCCCTGCTGCTCTGCGCCTTCGACACCCCCGACCCGTCGTCCGACCTCGCCGCCGTCGGAGCGCTGTGCACCGCCGCCGGGGCCACCGAGGTGGTCCCCGCCGATAATCCCGCCGAGTCCGAACTCCTCCTCCAGGCCCGCCGGATGTCGCTCACCGCGCTGGAGACCGTCAAGCCCGCCACGATGATCGACGACGTCTGCGTACCGCGCTCGCAGCTCGGGGCGATGCTCGCGGGCACGGCGGCCATCGCCGAGGAGTACGACCTCACCATCGGCGTCTGCGCCCACGCGGGCGACGGCAACACCCACCCCGTCGTCTGCTTCGACCACCACGACCCCGACGAGTCCCGCCGGGCCCGCGAGTCCTTCGACGCGATCATGGCGCTCGGCCTCGAACTGGGCGGGACCATCACCGGCGAACACGGCGTCGGCGTCCTCAAGAAGGAGTGGCTCGCCCGCGAACTGGGCGAGACCGGCATCGAACTGCAGCGCTCCATCAAGGCGGCCTTCGACCCGCTCGGCCTCCTCAACCCCGGCAAGCTCTTCTGACAGCGGCGGCCCTCCTGTCCGGCCGCTCTCACGCCTCGCCGTCCTGGGACGGCGCGTCGTCCGACTGCCACGGGTCGCTCAGCCAGAGGTCGTCGGCCGGCAGCGGGGCCAGCAGCTCCGCCAGCGCCTCGTCGATGCCGAGCCGGTCGCTCTCCGAGCCCGGCGGCACCACCCGCAGGGTCCGCTCCACCCAGGCGGCCACGGCGGCCGAGTTCACTTCGAGCAGGGCGTTGCCGTCGGGGGAGGTGAGGGCCACACAGATGACGCTGCGGCCCGCGACCTTCGTCGGCCAGATCCGTACGTCCCCGTGCCCGCACGGCCGGAACACGCCCTCCACCAGCAGTTCCCGGGCGAACGTCCAGTGCACGGGCGACTCGGAGCCGATGTGGAAGGCGATGTGCACGGCGTACGGGTCGTCCGTGCGATACGTCAGCCGGGCGGGTACCGGAATGGACCGCTCGGGGGACAGGACCAGCTTCAGCTCCAGCTCACGTTCCACGATGCTCATCATGAGAATGCACAACCTTCCGGTGCTCGTGGGCCGGCCACGTGACCGTCCCGCACAAGGAGAGAGCGCCCTCCCCGCCACCTATTACGCGACTTCTCGAAAAAACTTCGTGCGGTCCCGAAAGTGGTCCCAAACAGGTGGACGGGCCCGGGGGTGGCCGACGGTCTGATAGATGTGGACCCTTGTATTGAGGCCGTCCGCCCGCCCGGCGGGGACGGCCTGAGGCCTCGAAGAGATACGGGACCCGCTGATGAGCGCGCCAACTCCGGCACCCGGTGACGAAAGCCCCCGCGAGGGCTACTACCCCGACCCCTCCATCCCCGGCTACGTCCGGTACTGGAACGGCGCGTCCTGGGTCCCCGGCACGAGCCGCCCCGCGCCCCGTCGGACGGGCCCGGCCGCCGCTCCCGCCGCCGGTGAGCGGGGTGCGCCGGTGGAGGAGACCGGGCCGATCTTCTTCGACGAGGAGGACGGTCCCCAGGGGGGCCTCCAGGACGGCCCGGTGGCCCCGGGAGGATCCGGTGAACCCGCCGCGGACCACACGGACTCCGCGTCCGTCTGGCAGGCGGACACCGCACGCCAGAACGGTTTCGGCGGCGAACGGGACCGCCGGGTCGACTGGGGCGGGCCGGCCCAGGAGCCCGCCGGCAACCCTTCGCCGTCGGCCGACCCGAGGGCGCCGCTGGCCCAGGACCCGACCGGCGGCGCGCTGCCGGGGATGCGGGACGGCGGCCGGTCCGCCGAGGAGGCCGGGGCGCGTCCGCCGACCGACGGGACGGTCACGATCCGCGCGGTGGGACCGCGCGCCGCGGGGCCCGGCGCCGCACAGTCCGACGCCGTTCGGCCGCCCGCCCCGGCGCCGTCGAACGCCGGTACGCAGCAGGGGCCGCAGAACGTGGGCGCGGCACAGAGCAGCCTCGCGCCGGCTCCGGCGCCCCGGGCACTGCCGGCGCAGGCCCAGCACGCACAGCAGCCGCAGCATGCACAGCAACCACAGCACTCACAGCAGCCGCAGCGCGCACAGCAACCACAGCACTCGCAGCAGCCGCAGCGCGCACAGCAGCCATCGGCACCGCACGCGCAGCCGCAGCAGGCACCGGTACAGCAGGCACCGCTGCCGACTCCCGCGCCGGTCACCCCGGCCCCGGCTCCCGCTCCCGTACCGCAGGAAGTGCGGCAGGGGCCGGTCCGGGCCCCCGCCCCCGTGCCCACGCCGTCCCCCGCTCCCGTCGCCCCGGCGGCCCTCCAGACGCCGCTGACGCCGGGCCCCGGCGGCGGCTCGGCCTCCTGGGCGCAGCAGGTCCACCAACTGGCCCAGCCCGAACCGCAACAGCAGCAACCGCACCAGCAGCAGCAACCGCACCAGCTCCAGCACCAGGGGCCGGGCGCGGACCAGCCCGTCGTGCCCTGGAAGCCGCCGGTCGACGACCCCTTCCAGCAACTCGCCCGCAACCAGGCCTCGGCCCGGCCCGCGGGGCTCGGCAAGCGGTTCGTCGCCCGGCTGGTCGACAGTCTCGTGCTCGGCGCGGCCGTCGGGGCGGCGGCCGTCCCGCTGGCGACCCGGGCGCTCGACCACATCGACCGGAAGATCACCGCGGCGAAGGAGACGGGGGAGACGGTCACCGTCTGGCTGCTGGACTCCACCACCGGGGCGCTGCTGGGGGCTCTGCTCGCCGCGTTCCTCGTCATCGGCTTCCTCCTGGAGGCGCTGCCGACGGCCAAGTGGGGCCGGACGCTGGGCAAGAAGCTCTGCGGTCTCGACGTACGGGACATCGAGTCCCACGACGCGCCCACCCTGGGCGCGGCCCTGCGCCGCTGGCTCGTCTACGGCGTGCTGGGGCTGCTCGTCATCGGCGTGGTCAACGTTCTCTGGTGTCTGATCGACCGGCCCTGGCGCCAGTGCTGGCACGACAAGGCGGCCCGCACCTTCGTCGCCGGCTGAGCGGACTCAGCGGGCTGACCGGGCCGGGGGAACGCGTGCCCGGGGGAACGCGTGCCCGGGGGAACGTGTACCCGGGCTCCGGGGCAACGCACGGCCGGCTTCGGGGAACGCGTGCCCGAGCGCGCGGCGACATGCCCGTTTAGACTCGTATGCCGCTCCGTGTCCCCCGAACGCACCTGAGCCGTTGCGGGGTCCGGTGACGCGGGATGCACTGCCCCCATGAGCAACGACCAGCCGACGCCCGGCCAGCCGCCCGAGGACGACGATCCGTTCCTCAAGAAGCCGCAGGAGCCCTCGCCGCCGTCCGAGGGTCGGCCGTACGGCAGTGCGCCGCCCCCGCCGCCGCCCCCGCCCCCGCCGAACGATCCGTACGGCGGCGGCGGCTTCGGAGCGCCCGATCCGCTGGCCGGCATGCCGCCGCTCGCCGAGCCGGGGAAGCGGATCCTGGCGCGGCTCATCGACTTCCTCGTCATCTCGATCCCGCTGTACCTGATCTCGCTGCCCTGGGGTGGCGCGGTCGATGTCAACGGGGACGGCGACGACGGGTTCGGCGACGCGGTCGCCAGTGGGTACGGCGGGAGCCAGTTGCTGTGGTCGATCATCGGCCTGGTGGTCTACGTCGCCTACGACACGTACTTCACCCACAAGGACGGCCGCACGCTGGGCAAGCGGCTGCTCAAGCTGCGCGTCGCGATGCTCAACGACGGGCGGGTGCCCGACACCGGGGCCGCGCTGATGCGGGCCGTCGTGCTGTGGGCCCCGGCGCTGCTGTGCTGCCCGTGCCTGTGGTGGCTGATCAACATCGTGCTGATGTTCACCGACAAGCCCTACCGGCAGGGTCTGCAGGACAAGGCGGCCAAGACGGTCGTGGTGGCCGCCCGCTAGCGGACGGTCACCCTCCGGTCCGTCGCCCGCTCAGCGGCGCAGCGAGTGGTCGTTCGCCGGTGCCGACGAGCGGCCCGCCGCGACCCGCTCCCGGGCCCCGATGCCCTCCAGGGCGTGGTGGGTTCGGGCGGCGTCGGCGGCCGCCGTCCGTCCCGACCCCTCCGCGGCGCGGTGGCGGGGGAGTGGCAGGCGCACGGCGACCAGGAGGCCGAGGGCCAGCGCGGTCGTCCCGACGGCGGCGACGCCGATGCCGGACTCCGTGCGGAACAGCAGCAGCAGGGCGAGCGTCGTGACGACGACGGTGGCCGAACCGTAGGCGAACTGTGCGGCAGTCGGACGCGGCATGGCGGTTTCCGTCCTCGGGACGTCGGATGGGCGGGCGGCGGTCGGCACGGTCGTGCGCGCCGAACGACCCTACGACGGTGAATGCCCGAGCCGGACCGGTAGTAAGCGTGACCTAACACACGGTACCGGTGCACAGGGGGCGCACGGAGTCACGCCTCTCACCAACCGGACAGCGAGACGCGCCCGTTGAGGCGGTGCGAACGGGCCTGTCGAGGCGTGGCGAACGGTCCCGGGCCGGGCCGCCGACGTTCTTTTACCGTTCCCATGCCCTCCACATGCCGTCCGCATACCGGAAGAGCACTCCGCATAGTGCACTTGGTCTGTTCAAGTCAAGGTCTGTCTTTTCTCTCATAACTCCGATCGAATGTCGTCACTTGTGACGCGTTTACGCGCGCGGCCCGTTTCATACCCCCCTGGCCGCTGCGCGGACGCCCGGGGAGGACTGCATCAAGTGACCAATCAGAGACAGGCGCTTCGCGCCGCCGCCGTTGTCGTGGCCATGGCTGCGACCGCCGCGACGGCGTCGACCTTCGCCACCGCTCAGGCGCATGACAGCTCATCAGGTTCCGGTGTCTCCACCGTCGACCGCCGTGACCCGGCGCCGGCCAAGGGGCACGTGGAGCACAACCTGGAGGGCCCCTTCAGCGAGCAGCAGGCCGCTCAGCGCGAAGCCGCGCTGGAGCAGGTGCTGTCCGGGGACAAGAAGGTGGCGAACCGGGGCGGCTCCAAGGTCGTCAAGCTCGGCGACAAGAAGTACGTGGAGCTCGGCCGGGAGAAGACCGACAAGATCTTCACCATCCTGCTGGAGTTCGGCGACCAGGTCGACGACGCCACGATGTTCGACCCGGACGGCGACGGCCCCAAGCCGCCCGTCAAGAAGTTCGGGGGCACCCCGGGCCCGGCGCACAACAAGATCGCCAAGCCGGACCCGAAGAAGGACAACAGCACCGCCTGGAAGGCCGACTACAACCAGGAGCACTTCCAGGAGCTCTACTTCGGCGAGGGCAAGGGCGTCCACTCGCTCAAGACCTACTACGAGAAGACCTCCTCGGGTCGTTACTCGGTCGAGGGAGAGGTCTCCGACTGGGTCAAGGTCCCCTACAACGAGGCCCGTTACGGCTCCAACTACTGCGGCCAGTCCAACTGCGCCAACGTGTGGGACGCGGTGCGCGACGGCGTGAACGCCTGGGTCGCCGACCAGCAGGCCAAGGGCCGCACCGACGCGGAGATCAAGGCGAACCTCGCCGAGTACGACGAGTGGGACCGCTACGACTTCGACGGTGACGGCAACTTCAACGAGCCCGACGGCTACATCGACCACTTCCAGCTGGTGCACGCCGGCGAGGACGAGTCGGCCGGCGGCGGCGCCGAGGGCACCAACGCCATCTGGGCGCACCGCTGGTACGCGTACGGCACCAACGCCGGTGCGACCGGTCCCGCGGACAACAAGGCCGGTGGCGCCCAGATCGGCGACACGGGCATCTGGGTCGGCGACTACACCGTCCAGCCCGAGAACGGCGGGCTGGGCGTCTTCGCCCACGAGTACGCCCACGACCTCGGTCTCCCGGACCTGTACGACACCTCCGGCGGCGGCGAGAACTCGGTCGGCTTCTGGTCCCTGATGTCGGCGGGCTCCTGGCTCGGCACCGGCACGGGCGAGATCGGCAACCTGCCGGGCGACATGACCTCGTGGGACAAGCTCCAGCTGGGCTGGCTCGACTACGACAAGGCCAAGGCCGGCAAGACCTCGCTGCACAAGCTGGGCGTCTCGGAGTACAACACCAAGAACCCGCAGGCGCTCGTCGTCGAGCTGCCCAAGAAGGCCGTCACCACCACCGTCGTCAAGCCCGCCGAGGGTGCGAAGCAGTGGTGGAGCGACATGGGCGACGACCTGTCGAACACCCTGACCCGCTCGGTCGACCTGACCGGCAAGTCCAAGGCCACGCTGGACCTTTCGGGCTGGTACGACATCGAGGCCGACTACGACTACCTCTACACCGAGGTGTCCGACAACGGTGGCGCCAACTGGACCGCGCTCGACGGCACCGCCGACGGCAAGGCCATCCCGCGCGACGCCAGTGACAAGCCGGCCCTGACCGACGTCTCGGGCGCGTACAAGAAGCTGTCCTTCTCCCTGGACGCCTACGCGGGCAAGAAGGTCGACCTCCGCTTCCGCTACCAGACGGACGGCGGCGCGGGCGGCAAGGGCTTCGCGGCCGACGCCATCACCGTCACGGCCGACGGTGCCGCGCTCTTCTCGGACAACGCCGAGGGCGACGACAACGGCTGGACCGCGAAGGGCTTCTCGCGCATCGGCGAGTCCTTCACCCAGGACTACCCGCAGTACTACATCGCGGAGAACCGCCAGTACGTGTCGTACGACGAGACCCTCAAGGTCGGCCCGTACAACTTCGGCTTCTCCGGCACCCGTCCGGACTGGGTCGAGCACTACGCGTACCAGAACGGCCTGCTGGTCTGGCTCTGGGACACCTCCCAGAAGGACAACAACACCTCCGTCCACCCGGGCCAGGGTCTGATCCTGCCGATCGACGCGCACGCCAAGCCGCTGAAGTGGAAGGACGGCTCGCTCCTGCGCAACAAGATCCAGCCGTTCGACGCGCCGTTCAGCTGGTACCCGAACCAGGGCTTCACGCTCCACAACGCGGACGTCCCGCTGCACATCAAGCCCGCTCTGGGCGCCCCGGTCTTCGACGACCGCAAGGGCACCTACTGGTACAAGGAGAACCCCACGGGCAGTGTCAAGGTTTCTGACACGAACACCCGCATCTCCATCGTCCACGAGCCCCGCAACGGCTCGACGATGAGCGTGCTGGTCAGCCCCTCGGGTCGCTGATCAAGTAAAACCGCAGGTCAAACCATGATCGGCCGTCGCCCCCTAGCGGGCGGCGGCCGATCGTGTTTAGGTGCGTCTTGTTCACATCCTTATTGACACAACGTCTCACGGGGGAGCGCTGAGCATGGCTGGCGGAGGTTTCTGCAGGTTGCCGAACGGCACGGTGGTGGTCGCACTGACCCTGACCAGACCGGCCGACGGAACAGGCCCCCACGGGGGTACGGGAGCGGGGCCCGGGGCCCCGGTGCGGGTGCTGGTGCACGCGGCGAACCGGGCGCGCGCCCTGACCAGGCTGCGCAACCTGGGGCTGCGGGCGGTCTACCTGCGCGGCAACGACCGGCCGCCCACGCCGGACGAGGTCACGGCGGTGCTGCACCATCCGGACGGTCTGCTGTGGCGGGCCGCCCCGCAGGCGGACCCGGCCGGCCTGTCGGGCCTCGCGCCCCAGTCGCCCCCGTCCTCCCCCTCGGCCCAGTTCTCCCCGTCGGCCCAGACGTGCCAGGAGCTGTGGCACCCGATCAGGGCCCTGCTGGGCCCCGCCGGGTACGCCGGACCGGCCCGCCCGGCCGCGTAGGCATGAGGGGTGTGATCCGGGCGCGGTGGGGTTACGACGTGACGACCGGTGTGCCGGAGAGCTTCACGCCCGCCGTGCGCATCTCCGCCAGGGCCCGTTCCGTGGTCGCTCCGGACACGCCCGCGGTCAGGTCGAGCAGCACCTGCGTGACGAAGCCCTCACGGGCCGCGTCCAGCGCGGTGGCCCGCACGCAGTGATCGGTGGCGATGCCGACGACGTCGACCTCGGTGACGTCACGGTCGCGCAGCCACTGGGCGAGTCCGATCCCGTTCTCGTCGGAGCCCTCGAACCCGCTGTACGCGGCCGCGTACGCCCCCTTGTCGAACACCGTGTCGATCGCGCCGGAGGCGACGGCGGGCGCGAAGTTCGGGTGGAAGCCGACCCCCTCCGTACCGGCGACGCAGTGCACCGGCCAGGAGTGCTCGAAGTCCGGGCTGCGCGAGAAGTGGTCGCCCGGGTCGATGTGGTGGTCGCGGGTGGCCACCACGTGGCGGTAGCCGGGCTGGGCGTCGCCGATCAGGTCGGTGATGGCGGCGGCGACATCGGCACCGCCCGCCACCGCGAGGCTGCCGCCCTCGCAGAAGTCGTTCTGAACGTCCACGACGATCAATGCGCGGTGCATGGCGGGTTTCCTTCGGTGGGGGCGGGAGCGGATGGGGCGGGGGCGGGGTGCGAGCTCGTGGGGCCGGAGCGGGATGGCGCCGAGCGGAGGGGGATGCCGGGGTTTTTGGGTGTGTCCGCGGGTTCGAGCCTAGGCACTGGACCGTCACAATCAAGCCCGTCCGCCAAACCACCGGTTCCGGATCCGGCCGGTCCGGACGCCGGGGCGGCCCCCGCGGGCCGCCCCGAACCGTTCTCAGGCGTACTCGGTCGGGATCACCGGCTCGCCCCGGGACAGCTGGATCGCCGACATCGGCAGCCCCCCGCGCGCGGCCACGTGCCGCTCCTGTACCGCGTCCAACGGCTCGCGGGCGACCACCTCGCCGCCCCGGACCAGCTCCACCAGCAGCTGCCGGTCGGCCAGCTCCTCGGGGACCGGGCCGGTGCCGATCACCTCGGCCTCGGCGACGCCGTGCGCGTCGGTCCGGCGGGCGGCCCACTTGCGGCCGCCCTTCGACGACTTCGCGCCGAGCGACTTCTTCGCCACCGGCACCAGTGGGGCGTCCGGCTCCGCCGAGCCGGCGCGGGCCACCAGCTTGTAGACCATCGAGCAGGTGGGGTGCCCGCTCCCGGTGACCAGCTGGGTGCCGACCCCGTACGCGTCCACCGGTGCGGCGGCCAGCGAGGCGATGGCGTACTCGTCCAGGTCCGAGGTCACCACGATCTTCGTGTCCGTCGCCCCCAGCTCGTCCAGCTGCTGCCGTACCCGGTGCGCCACCAGGAGCAGGTCCCCGGAGTCGATCCGTACGGCGCCCAGCTCGGGCCCCGCGATCTCGACGGCCGCCCGGACCGCCTCGGTCACGTCGTACGTGTCGACCAGCAGCGTCGTGCCCCGGCCCAGCGAGTCCACCTGCGCCCGGAACGCGTCGCGCTCGGTGTCGTGCAGCAGGGTGAAGGCGTGCGCGCTGGTGCCGACGGTCGGGATCGCCCAGCGGAAGCCCGCCGCCAGGTCGGAGGTGGCGTCGAAGCCGCCGACGAACGCGGCGCGGGCCGAGGCGACCGCGGAGAGCTCGTGGGTGCGGCGGGCGCCCATCTCGATCAGCCGGCGGCCCCCGGCGGCGGCCGACATCCGCGAGGCGGCGGCGGCGATGGCGGAGTCGTGGTTGAGGATGGAGAGGATCACCGTCTCCAGCAGCACGCACTCGGCGAAGGAACCCTCCACCCGCAGGATCGGGGAGCCGGGGAAGTAGACCTCGCCCTCCGGGTAGCCCCAGATGTCGCCGCTGAAGCGGTAGCCGGCCAGCCATTCGAGGGTGGGCTCGTCGACGACCTTCTGCTGCCGCAGGAAGCCGATCATCTCGTCGTCGAAGTGGAAGTTCTCCACCGCGTCCAGCACCCGGCCGGTGCCCGCGACGACTCCGTAGCGCCGCCCCTCGGGCAGCCGGCGGGTGAACGCCTCGAAGACCGAGTGCCGGTCGGCGGTGCCGGCCTTGAGGGCCGCCTGCACCATGGTCAGCTCGTACTGGTCGGTGAAGAGCGCGGTCGACGGAACGCCGACCCGTCGCCCGAGGTCCGCTGAGTTCATGGCTGGGATGCTACCCCCTATTCGTCAAAGTGACGAGATGTGGGGTCCGTTTGTGCGCGGGACCCGCCCGGGTGGCAGCATGGGACAGGTGAGCGTTGCTACCCCGCTAGAGATCGAACGTCCCGATTCGGCCGAGGAGACCTTCGCGGTCCCCGAGCCGGACGTCCCGTGGGTGACGCTCGTCCACAATGACCCGGTCAACCTCATGAGCTACGTGACCTACGTCTTCCAGGCCTACTTCGGCTACCCGAAGGACAAGGCCCACCGGCTCATGATGGACGTGCACCAGAAGGGCCGCGCCGTCGTCTCCAGCGGGAGCCGCGAGGAGATGGAACGCGACGTCCAGGCCATGCACGGATACGGACTGTGGGCCACCCTCACCCAGGACCGCAACTGACCCTTCAGGGCTTCACCCGCCCTCGCCCCCGCCCCCGCTCGTCCCGCCCTCACCCGCCCCGTTCGACCCACCATCGGAGAATCCATGGCCGGCCATTTCGAGGCCACCCCAGGCGGCGGCGCGGCCGTCGCGCTCGACGAGGTCGAGATCTCCATCCTGCGCTCCCTCGCCGTCCAGCTGCTCGAACTGATCGGCCCCGGCGAGACGCCCGCCGAGGGCGAGGACCCGCTCGCCGCCCTCTTCGCCGAGGGCCCCAGCAAGCCGCCGTCCGACCCGGCGCTCGCCCGGCTCTTCCCCGACGCCTACGGCGGCCCCGACCGGCCCGCCGAGGGCGGAAAGCCGGAGGAGGAGCTCCGCGAGCTGTCCTCCGAGTTCCGCCGCTTCACCGAGAACGACCTGCGCTCCGGCAAGCGCGAGGACGCCGTCACCGTCGTCCGCACCCTGGACGCGCTCTCGCCCGCCGGGGACGGCGGTGCCGTCCTCACCCTCACCGGCGACGAGTGCCGCAGCTGGCTGCGCTCCCTCAACGACCTGCGCCTGACCATCGGAACCCGGCTGGAGGTCTCCGACGAGGACGGGGGCGGCGAGGGCTCGCTCTACCGGCTCCCCGACACCGATCCGCGCAAGCCGATGGTGATGGCCTACCTCTGGCTCGGCGCACTCCAGGAAACCCTCGTCGAAACGCTTATGCCGTAATGCCGTGAACAGAGAGGGCGCCCCCCCGCCACGCCGGGGCGGGCGCCTCTGTTCGCTCAACGGACGCTCAGATCCGCATAACGATCGCACCAAGCGATCCGGCCTTTTCGTGCCGGACAGAACCCCTTGCCCGCTTTTTCCTGTGTCGTGCGCCACAGAATGTCCCACCGTGTCCCGTGACGGCCGTGATAGATCTTCACGACCGCCCGGGGACGCCACCCCTGTTCCCGGGGGCGCCACAAACCGGCCGAACGCCGGCGGCACTCCATCCATATCCGGGGGGATCAGGACCTGATCCGCAGCCTTGTGAGGCGCGGATCGGCGTGGAGAAAGGCGCACCACCATGACATCGGCGCAGGTCGACGAGGGACAGGTCGACAAGGGTCGGCCCGGCGGCGACGCCGGGGAATCCGGGACCAGTGGCGAGGGATACCAGCGCGGTCTGGGCGCTCGTCAGATTCAGATGATCGCCATCGGCGGAGCCATCGGCACCGGACTCTTCCTCGGCGCGGGCAAAGCCATCGACCGGGCCGGACCCAGCCTCATCCTGGCCTACGTCATCGCGGGCCTGGTCATCTTCTTCATCATGCGGGCCCTGGGCGAACTCCTCATGTACCGCCCGGTCTCCGGCTCCTTCTCGGAGTACGCCCGGGAATTCCTCGGCCCGTTCTTCGGATTCGTGACCGGCTGGACCTACTGGCTCTTCTGGGTCGTCACCGGAATCACCGAAGTCACCGCCGCCGCCACCTATATGACGTACTGGTGGAACATTCCGCAGTGGCTGTCCGCCCTGGTGTTCACCGTCATTCTGTACGGCGCCAACCTGATCTCCGTGAAGCTCTTCGGTGAGCTGGAGTTCTGGTTCTCCATGGTCAAGGTCACCGCGATCATCGGCATGATCCTGATCTGCGCGGGCGTCCTCACCGTCGGGTTCTCCGACGCCGGCGACACCGCCACCGTCGCCAACCTCTGGAACGACGGCGGCTTCTTCCCCAACGGCATCACCGGCACGCTCATGACACTCCAGATCGTCATGTTCGCCTTCCTCGCCGTGGAACTCGTCGGCGTCACCGCCGGCGAGTCCAAGGACCCCCAGACCGTGCTGCCCAAGGCCATCAACACCGTGCCGTGGCGCATCGCCGTCTTCTACGTCGGCGCGCTGATCATGATCCTCTCGGTCGTGCCGTGGTCCACCTTCAAGCCCGGCGTCTCCCCGTTCGTGAAGGCCTTCGAGGAGATGGGCTTCGGCGTCGGCGCCGCCATCGTCAACTTCGTCGTCCTCACCGCCGCGCTCTCCTCCTGCAACTCCGGCATGTACTCCACCGGCCGCATGCTCCGCGACCTCGCCCTCAACGGCCAGGGCCCCCGCGCCTTCACCAAGCTGACGAAGAACGGCCTGCCGCTCGTGGGCACCACGTTCTCCGCCGCCCTGATGCTCGTCGGCGTGGGGATCAACTACCAGTGGCCGGGCGAGGCGTTCAACTACGTCGTCTCCTTCGCGACGATCTCCGGCATGTGGGCCTGGATCATGATCCTGGTCAGCCAGATCCGCTACCGCCGCATGGCCGACGCGGGCCTGCTGCCGCACTCCTCGTTCAAGGCCCCCGGAGCCCCGTACACGAGCTGGTTCGCGCTCCTGTTCATCGGCATGGTCATCGTGATGATGGCGATCGACAAGGACGCCAGGATCTCGCTCTACTGCGCTCCGCTGTGGGCGCTCATCCTCTTCGTCTCCTACCGGGCGCTCCAGTCGCGCACCCCGGAGAAGAAGACCACCGCCGACACCCACTGACCCGAGGACGGGCCCCACACCGCCCTCCTCCCGGACGCCCCCCGGCTGCCCCAACGGCCGACGGCGTCCAGCATGCGGCCCCCTCCGTACCACTTGCTGGTACGCGGGGGCCGCCTGCATATCCTGGCGCCATGCTGACCATCACCCAGACGCTCTACGACCAGATCGTCGCCCACTCCCGCGCCGACCACCCCGACGAGGCGTGCGGAGTGGTCGCGGGCCCGGCCGGGACGGACCGCCCCGAGCGCTTCATCCCGATGCTCAACGCCGCCCGCTCGCCCACGTTCTACGAGTTCGACTCGGCCGACCTCCTCAAGCTGTACCGCGAGATGGACGACCGCGACGAGGAGCCCGTGATCGTCTACCACTCGCACACGGCGACCGAGGCCTACCCCTCCCGCACCGACGTCACCTACGCCAACGAACCCGGCGCCCACTACGTCCTGGTCTCCACCGCCGACACCGACGACGCCGGACCCTTCCAGTTCCGCTCGTACCGCATCGTGGACGGCGAGATCACCGAGGAAGACGTACGGGTCGTCGAGACGTACTGACCCACCAGGGTGCCCCGGCAGGGCCCCCGCACGGGTCTGGCACACTGCCCCCAGACCCATCAAGGCAGCAGGAACCAGGAAGCCGGCGCGAATCCGGCACGGTCCCGCCACTGTGACCGGGCCCCCTCCCACGCGGACGACTCCCCAGCGGACGACGTCGCACCGGAGGGCGGCCCGGAAGTCAGGAACTGGCCCGCCGCCTTCTCGCATCGACCAGGGGACGCGGAAATCCCCCGGAGAGGCCTCGCCATGTCCCGGCGCACCCCCGCGCTCATAGCCGCCGCCGTGCTGCTCCCGCTCGCCCTCACCGCCTGCTCCACCCCGGACGGCGCCGACGCCACCGGGGACAAGGCCGCGGCGAAGAGCGACGGATTCCCGTACACCGTGAAGAACTGCGGTGTCACCACCACGTTCACAGCCCCGCCGAAGCGCGTCGTCACCATGAACCAGCACGTCACCGAGATCATGCTGGAACTGGGCCTGAAGAAGTCCCTCGTCGGCACCGCCTACCTCGACGACCAGGTCCTGCCGAAGTACGGAGAGGACTACGCTTCCGTCCCGGTCATCGCCAAGGAGTACCCCTCCTACGAGCAGGTCCTCGCCGCCAACCCCGACTTCGTCTACGGCGGCTACAGCAGCGCCTTCACCGCCGGCGACGGCCGCAGCCGCGAGGCGCTGAAGAAGTCCGGCATCGAGAGCCGGCTCAACACCGAGAGCTGCACCAAGGGCGACCAGCCCATGGACACCCTCTACGAGGAGATCCGCCAGGTCGGCCGCACCTTCGGCGTCACCGACCGCGCCGAGGCCTGGATCAAGCAGGCCAAGGCCGACAACGCCGCCACCGCCGAGAAGCTCGCCGACCTGAAGCCCGTCTCCGTCTTCGTCTACGACAGCGGCGACAAGACCGCCTTCACCGCGGGCGGCGAGGGCATCGGCAACGAACTGATCGAGCGGGCCGGCGGCACCAACGTCTTCGCCGACCTCGACAAGCCCTTCGGCGACGCCTCCTGGGAGAACGTCGTCGCCCGCAAGCCCGAAACCATCGTGATCTACGACTACGGCGCCACCACCGTCGAACAGAAGAAGAAGCGCCTCCTCACCGACCCGGCCCTCGCCGACGTCCCCGCCATCAAGAACAAGCGCTTCGCGGTCATGCCGCTCTCCGACGCCGTCCTCGGCGTCCGCGTCCCCGCCGCCGTCGACAAGCTCGCCGCCCAGCTCCACCCGGGGGCCACCACCCCGTGAGCTGCCGCACCCCCGCACCGCGGCGGCTGCTCCGCTACACCCTGGTGCTCGGCGCCCTCGCCGCGCTCCTCGCCGCCGCCGTGCTCGCCGCACTCGCCCTCGGCTCCGTCCGCATCCCGCCCGGCCAGGTCCTCTCCATCCTGACCGGGCGGGCGGACGCGAGCCCCTTCCGCACGATCGTCCTGGACGTCCGGCTGCCCCGGGTGCTGCTCGGCATCGTCGTCGGCGCCGGACTCGCCGTCATCGGCACCGTCCTCCAGGCCCTCGTACGCAACCAGCTCGCCGACCCGTTCCTCCTCGGCGTCTCCTCCGGGGCCTCCACCGGCGCCGTCCTGGTGATCGTCCTCGGCATCGGCGCGACCCTCGCCACCACCGTCACCATCCCCGCCGCGGCCTTCGCCGGCGCGCTGCTCTCGCTGCTCCTCGTCTACACCCTGGCGCGCGGCGGAGGCGGCCTCACCACCAACCGGCTCGTCCTCGCCGGAGTCGCCGTCTCCTACGTCCTCTCCGCCCTGACCAGCCTGATCCTGGTCACCTCCGCCCGCGCCGACCACCTCCAGGAAGTCCTCTACTGGACCCTCGGCGGCCTCGGCGCGGCCCGCTGGGACATGCTCGCGCTCCCCACGGTCACCCTGGTCGCCGGCACCGCCGTACTCCTCACCCTGGCCCGCCCGCTCGACCTGCTCCTGGTGGGGGAGGAGGGCGCGACCGTCCTCGGCCTCGACACCGCCCGCTTCCGGGCCGCCGTCTTCGTCCTCGCGTCCCTGATGACCGGGGCGCTCGTCGCGTACAGCGGGGCGATCGGCTTCGTCGGGCTGATGGTCCCGCACATGGCCCGGATGGCCGTCGGCGCCGCGCACCGCGCCCTCCTCCCGGTCGTCGCCCTCGGCGGGGCGGTGTTCCTGGTCCTCGCCGACCTGGCCGCCCGGACGCTCGCCGCCCCCCAGGACATCCCGGTCGGCGTCCTCACCGCGCTGACCGGCGGCCCGTTCTTCCTCTGGATGCTCCGCCGCCGGCCCGAAGGAGCGCCCGCATGAAGGCGTCACCTTCCGAGGGCGCCCGCCCGACGACTCCGTACGCCCGAGGAGCCCGCCCGTGACCACCCTGCGCACCGAGGGCCTCTCGTACGGCGTCGGCGGAGGCCGCCACCTCGTCGACGCCGTCGACCTCACCGCCGCCGACGGCGAGACCGTCGGCCTCGTCGGCCCCAACGGCAGCGGCAAGACCACCCTCCTGCGCTGCGTCTACGGCACCCTGCGCCCCACCCACGGCCGCGTCCTCCTCGACGGCGACGACCTCGCCACCCTCCCCGTGAAGGCCCGCGCCCAGCGCATCGCCACCGTTCCGCAGGACGGCCACGCCGGCTTCGAGCTCACCGTCGGCCAGGTCGTCGCGATGGGCCGCGCCCCGCACAAGCGGTTCTGGGAGGCGGACACCGCCGCCGACACCGCCCTGGTCACCGAGGCCCTCGCCCGGGTCGGCATCGGCGCCCTCGAACCCCGTACGTTCGCCTCCCTCTCCGGCGGCGAACGCCAGCGCGCCCTGGTCGCCCGCGCGCTGGTCCAGCAGCCGTCGCTCGTCGTCCTGGACGAGCCGACCAACCACCTGGACATCCGCTACCAGCTGGAGATCCTCTCCCTGGTCCGCGACCTCGGCACCACCAACCTCCTCGCCCTGCACGACCTCAACCTCGCCGCGTACTACTGCGACCGTCTCTACGTCCTCAAGGACGGCCGCGTCGTCGCCTCCGGCACCCCGGAAGAGGTCCTCACGGCCGAACTGCTGGGCGAGGTGTACGGCGTCGCCGCCGAGGTCAGCACCCACCCGAAGACCGGCGCACCCACGGTCGTCTACCTGCCGGAAGGGCTCACCCACCCCACCCTGTCCGCATAGTGGTCGCTCACCATCCACCATCTGATATGACACTCGGGTTTCCGCACAGGGAATCGATACGATGCCCGCATGGTTCCCCATGACGTGAGCAACAAGACGCCGGGCACGCTGCTCGTCGCGCGGCTGCACGTCGACCTGTGCAGGCTCGCCAGCGCGATCTGTCCCGCCCGCAGCCTGCCCGTGAGCCGCCCGGCCTGAGCCGCGGTCCGCGCGCCCACCCACACGCACCACCCCCTGCGCGGGGGCAGAAACGCGCGCCCCACGCCACCTCCACGCTTTCGACAGGAGCCCACGCCATGGCCATCGAGGTCCGCATCCCGACCATCCTCCGCACCTACACCGACGGCGCGAAGGCCGTCGAAGGCAACGGGGACACCATCGCCGACCTCTTCGCCGACCTGGAGAGCCGGCACACCGGCATCCGTGAGCGCATTGTCGACGGCGAACAGCTCCGCCGCTTCGTGAACGTCTACCTCAACGACGAGGACGTCCGCTTCCTCGACGGCATCTCCACCAAGCTCAGCGACGGCGACAACGTCACGATCCTCCCGGCCGTCGCCGGCGGCATGCGCTGATGCGGTACGACTCCCCGCTGGCAGCCGTGGGCAACACACCTCTGGTGCGTCTGCCCCGGCTGTCCCCGTCCGAGGACGTCCGGATCTGGGCCAAGCTGGAGGACCGCAACCCCACCGGCTCGATCAAGGACCGCCCCGCGCTCCACATGGTCGCGCAGGCCGAGAAGGACGGCCGGCTGACACCCGGCTGCACCATCCTGGAACCCACCAGCGGCAACACCGGCATCTCGCTCGCCATGGCGGCCAAGCTCAAGGGCTACCGCATCGTCTGCGTCATGCCGGAGAACACCTCCCAGGAACGGCGCGACCTGCTCGCCATGTGGGGCGCCGAGATCATCTCCTCCCCGGCCGCGGGCGGCTCCAACACCGCCGTCCGCGTCGCGAAGGAACTCATCGCCGAGCACCCGGACTGGGTGATGCTCTACCAGTACGGCAACCCGGACAACGCGGGCGCCCACTACGCCACCACCGGACCCGAGATCCTCACCGACCTCCCGTCCATCACCCACTTCGTCGCGGGCCTAGGCACCACCGGCACCCTCATGGGCGTCGGCCGCTACCTCCGCGAGAACCGCCCCGGCATCCAGATCGTCGCCGCCGAACCGCGCTACGACGACCTGGTCTACGGCCTGCGCAACCTCGACGAGGGCTTCGTCCCCGAGCTCTACGACGCCTCGGTCCTCACCACCCGCTTCTCCGTGGGCTCCGCGGACGCGGTCACCCGCACCCGCGAACTCCTCCAGCAGGAGGGCATCTTCGCGGGAGTCTCCACCGGCGCCGCCCTCCACGCGGCGATCGGCGTGGGCAACAAGGCGGTCAAGGCGGGGGAGAGCGCCGACATCGTCTTCGTCGTCGCCGACGGAGGCTGGAAGTACCTGTCGACGGGCGTCTACACGGCGGAGACGACAGAAGCGGCGATCGAAACACTTCAGGGCCAGCTCTGGGCGTGACCCGGCACCCCGGGCCGGGGCGCACCCATCCAGCCCGTCCGGCGCTTGAGGACATCTTTCAAGCCCCTCCGGCGTTTGAGGAGCGGGGCCCGGGGCGGGGCCCCCAAAGGGGCCCCCCCCCCCCCCCCCCCCCCCCCCCCCCCCCCCCCCCCCCCCCCCCCCGCGCCCACCCCCCCCCCCCCCCCCCCCCCCCCCCGCCCCCGCCCCCCCCCCCGT
>NZ_JBIVUV010000009.1:112128-257580 GCF_044768525.1 Streptomyces sp. NPDC091287 | reverse complement strand
GCCGGCGGGGTGCGCCCCCCCCCCGGGGGGGCCGGCCCCCACCCACCCCCCCCGCCGGCCGTTTTATAAAAACAACCCCCCCCGGGGGGGGGGGGGGGCCGGGGCCCGGGGGCGCCCCCCCCAAAGGGCCCCGCCCCTCACCCCGCCCCCAGCCCGCGCACCCGCTCCCACAGCCCCGGATCCACCACCCCCACCCGCCGCCGGAACCCGGCGATCCGGACCTCCCGCAGCTCGTCCGTCTCCAGGAAGCTCTGCCGCCCCTGCCGGTCCCCGACCGTCCCCGAGGGCAGCGCGATCACCCCGGGCCGCTCCTCGTGATGCTGGCTGGTGATCTTCGCGACCAGCGCCGTGCGCCCCCGGCCCCGCCCCCGTACCGAGATCACCAGACACGGCCGGTCCTTCGACCCGGGCCCGTCCTCGTACGGCACATCGGCCCACCACACCTCACCGGCCCGAGGCGTACGCCCGTCCCCACGCCCTTCCGGGCCCGACGGCCGCGACGGCCGCGACGGCCGCGACGGCCGCGACGGCCGCGACGGCGGCCGGGTCGACCCCACCGGCTGCCGGGGCCGGCGCGAGCGGGGACCGCGGTCCGAGCGCCCCCGGCCGTCCACCACCGCGGCCACGAGCGCCAGCAGAACCACGGCGACCAGCGCCACCCACCAGAACGTGTTCATCCCCCGACCGTACCGGCGGCCGGGACGGGCACGGCGGGGCAGCCGGTGGGCGCGCTTCCATCGAACCGGTGACAGAGCAGGTGAGTTCCCCCACAACGGCGGGCAGCGGAGGAGCGACGCGGAGTTTCGCGCCTTACGCTCGACAAACCGCAGAACCCATTCCGCAGGCACCGTACGAAGCTCCGCAGGCACCGTACGAAACCCCGGCGGAATCGCACGAACCCTCCCCGTTCCCGCGTACCGGAGGTTCACGCTCCATGAAGCTCACCGTCGTCGGCTGCTCCGGCTCGTTCCCCTCCACGGGTTCGGCATGCTCGAGCTACCTCGTAGAGGCCGACGGCTTCCGGCTGCTCCTCGACATGGGCAACGGCGCCCTCGGCGAGCTGCAGCGCCACGTCGGTCTCTACGACCTCGACGCGATCTTCCTCAGCCATCTGCACGCTGACCACTGCATCGACATGTGCGCGTACTTCGTCGTGCGCTACTACCGCCACGACGGCGCCCGCCCCGTCCCTCTCCCGGTCTACGGGCCCGAGGGCACCGAGCAGCGTCTGACCGCCGCCCACGGGGACACCCCGTCCGACCGGGCGATGAGCGAGGTCTTCGACTTCCACACCCTCAAGTCCCAGTCCTTCGAGATCGGCCCCTTCGCGGTCCGTACGGAGAAGCTCTGCCACCCCGTCGACACCTTCGGCATCCGGATCGAGCACGGCGGCTCCGTCCTCGCCTACTCCGGCGACACGGGGACCTGCGACGCCCTGGAGGACCTGGCCCGGGACGCGGACCTGTTCCTCTGCGAGGCGTCGTTCGTCGACGGCAAGGAGGACATCCCGGACCTGCACCTCAACGGCCGCGAGGCGGGCGAGGCGGCGGCCCGCGCCGGAGCGCGCCGGCTCGTCCTCACCCACATCCCGCCGTGGACCGACGCCGACCGCAACGCCGCCGACGCCCGTGCGGCCTACCCGGGCCCGGTGGAACTGGCGGCCCCGGGCGCGGTGTACGAGATCTGAGCGCGCGACAGGCAGGTACGCCGAAGCCCCCGCTCCCGAAAGACGTCTTCGGGAAGCGGGGGCTTTGTCGTACGGACGTGGCGGAGGCTACTTCGCCTCGGCCTTCTGCAGCTCGGCGAGCTCCTCGTCCGACTCCCGGCCCGGGGTCGGCAGGTTGAACTTGACGATCGCGAAGCGGAAGACCACGTAGTAGACCACCGCGAAGCAGAGGCCGACCAGGACCAGCAGCCAGGGCTTCGACGCGATGCCGAGGTTCAGCAGGAAGTCGACCAGACCGGCCGAGAAGCCGAAGCCGTCCTTCATGCCGAGGGCCCAGGTCAGGGCCATCGACACACCGGTCAGCACCGCGTGGATCGCGTACAGCACCGGGGCGATGAACATGAACGTGAACTCGATCGGCTCGGTCACACCGGTGACGAACGAGGTCAGCGCGAGGGAGAACATCATGCCGCCGACGACCTTGCGGCGCTCGGGGCGGGCGCAGTGGACGATCGCGAGGCAGGCCGCCGGGAGGGCGAACATCATGATCGGGAAGAAGCCGGTCATGAACTGTCCGGCGTTCGGGTCACCGGCCAGGAAGCGGGCGATGTCACCGTGGGCCCCGTTGTACTCGCCCGCCTGGAACCAGGGGAAGGAGTTCAGCAGGTGGTGCATGCCGACCGGGATGAGCGCACGGTTGGCGACACCGAAGATGCCCGCGCCGACCGCGCCGGAGCCGACGAGCCACTCGCCGAAGTTGTGCAGACCGGCGCCGAGGACCGGCCAGATCAGACCGAAGACGATACCGATGAGGAGACCCGCGAAGGCGGAGAGGATCGGGACCAGGCGGCGGCCGCTGAAGAAGCCGGCCCAGTCGGGCAGCTTGGTCCGGTAGAACTTCTGGTACAGCAGGGCCACGACTATGCCCATCACGACACCGCCGAGGACACCGGCGTTGACGGGGGCGTCGTTCATCACGATCTTGCCGTCGACGACGCTCGCGACCTGGGGCAGGTTGCTGTCCGTGAAGGTGGCGAGCACCTTCTGGAAGACGAGGTAACCGGTGACGGCGGCCAGGGCGGTCGAGCCGTCCGACTTCTTCGCGAAGCCGATGGCGATGCCGACGGCGAACAGCAGCGGCATGTTGTCGAGGATGGCGCCACCGCCCGCGGCCATGTAGCCGGCGAGCTTGGTGATGAAGGTCGGGAACGAGTCGCGGCCCAGCATGTCGGCGTTGCCGAGGCGGACCAGGAGCGCGGCAGCTGGCAGCACGGCGACCGGCAGCATGAGGCTGCGGCCGATGCGCTGCATGACGGCCATCACGCCGGCGCCCTTCTTCTTCTCGGCCGCGGGAGCGGTCTCAGCCGTGGTCATCAACTTCCTCCATGGGACACGGTGCCGCCCAGGTCGTTGATGTGGGGAGGCGGCGACTCGACAGACGCCGGCAGAGAGCCGTGGTCTGGACCACTCAGTGGTGTAGACCAGTTTTAGCACGGTGAGGGTTAGATAAGGAACCTGCAATTACCTGCTTATTCGCAGTAGCAGATCCGGCACGTTAGGTGACATGCCGAAGGCCCCCGGACCGGGTGGTCCGAGGGCCTTGTACGTGCCGTCCGCGCCGGGCCGAAGGCCCGCAGTCCTGCGGCTCGGCGCTACTTGGTGAGATCCGTCTCGATCTCCTTCTCGACCTCCTCCGGTTCGCGCCCCGGTGTCTTGAGGTCGAACTTGGTGATCGCGAAACGGAAGACCACGTAGTAGATCACCGCGAAGCACACGCCGATCGGGATGATCAGCCAGGGTTTCGTATCCAGATGCCAGTTGACGACGTAGTCGATCAACCCGGCCGAGAAGCTGAACCCCGCGTGCACCCCCAGCAGCCAGGTGATGCCCATCGACGCCCCGGTGAGCACCGCGTGCACGCCGTACAGCAGCGGCGCGACGAACATGAACGAGAACTCGATCGGCTCCGTCACACCCGTGACGAACGAGGTGAGGGCCACCGAGACCATCAGACCCGCCACCTCCTTGCGGCGCTCGGGCCGCGCGCAGTGGGTGATGGCCAGGGCGGCGGCCGGCAGGCCGAACATCATGATCGGGAAGAAGCCCGAGGTGAACTGGCCGGCCGACGGGTCCCCGGCGAAGAACCGGGAGATGTCGCCCTGCACGGTCTGGCCGTCACCCCCGGTGAACTCGCCCGCCTGGAACCAGAAGAACGTGTTCAGGAACTGGTGCATGCCGATCGGGATCAGCAACCTGTTCGCGAAGCCGAAGATCGCCGCGCCCCAGGAGCCGAGGTCGATCAGCTGCTTGGAGAACCAGGTCAGCCCGTCGCCCACCGGCTGCCACAGCAGGCCGAACAGCACGCCGAGGATCACGCAGAGGAACGCCATCAGGATCGGCACCAGGCGTCGCCCGTTGAAGAACCCGAGCCAGTCGACCAGCTTGGTGCGGTGGTAGCGCTGCCAGACGACCGCGGTCAGCAGCCCGATCAGGATGCCGCCGAGCACGCCGGGGTTCTGCGGCTCGCCATCGGGCAGGGCCTCCGTCACGGTGCCGTCCATGGGGAAGGCGGTCAGCACCCCCCGGTAGACCAGGAAGCCGACGACGGCCGCCAGCGCGGTGGAGCCGTCCGCCTTCTTCGCGAAGCCGATGGCGACGCCGATGCAGAACAGCAGGGGGAGGCCGAGTTCGCCGTCGAGGATCGCGCCGCCGCCATTGAGCAGGACCTTGGAGGTCTTGTCCCAGAAGGCGCCGTCCAGGTACGAGCTGAAGAGGTTGCCGAGACTGACGAGCAGGCCGGCGGCGGGGAGGACGGCCACCGGGAGCTGAAGGCTCCGCCCGACCTTCTGCAGGCCCTGGACCGGTCCGTTCCACCATTTTTGCTGCGGTACCGCAGCGGCGCTCGAACTCATGGGCGTCCTCCCGGAACACTTCACGTTTGGCGGTCGTTGCAAACTGGTGTAGACCAGTTGCGTCACGGTCCGGGGTCCGTCCCGAAGGCAGGGCGCCGGTGATCGTCATCTTTCGGGATCGTCCGGTTACCCGCCCGTGAAGTTGGGCCAACCGTGCGTTACCGTGACGAAACGGACCCGCAGCGGGCGGCTGTCTGCGCGTGAAACCAGGGAGAAGGACATGGCCACCAAGGCTGAGAAGATCGTCGCCGGGCTCGGCGGTATCGAAAACATCGACGAGATCGAAGGCTGCATCACCCGCCTCCGCACCGAGGTCCACGACCCCAGCAAGGTCGACGAAGCCGCCCTCAAGGCCGCCGGCGCCCACGGCGTCGTCAAGATGGGCACCGCGATCCAGGTCGTCATCGGCACCGACGCGGACCCCATCGCCGCCGACATCGAAGACATGATGTGACCGGCTGACCCCACGCCGGAAACCGCAGGCCCCGTCCCCCACCGGAGGACGGGGCCGCGCCATACCCCGCCGCTCCAGCCCACGCGGCCCAAGGCGGCCGCCCCCGCACCCGAACGGAGCCGCCCCCGCACCCGAACGGAGCCACCCCCGCCACCGGATAAAGTCGGGCCCATGTCTCGCATCGACGGCCGCACCCCCGAACAGCTCCGCCCCGTCACCATCGAACGCGGCTGGAGCAAGCACGCCGAGGGCTCAGTCCTCATCTCCTTCGGCGACACCAAAGTCTTCTGCACCGCCTCCGTCACCGAAGGCGTCCCGCGCTGGCGCAAGGGCAGCGGCGAAGGCTGGGTCACCGCCGAGTACTCCATGCTGCCCCGCTCCACCAACACCCGCGGCGACCGCGAAGCCGTACGCGGCAAGATCGGCGGCCGCACCCACGAGATCAGCCGCCTGATCGGCCGCTCCCTGCGCGCCGTCATCGACTACAAGGCCCTCGGCGAGAACACCATCGTCCTGGACTGCGACGTCCTCCAGGCCGACGGCGGCACCCGCACGGCCGCCATCACCGGCGCCTACGTCGCCCTCGCCGACGCCGTCGCCTGGGCCCAGGCCAAGAAGATCGTCAAGGTCGGCCGCAAGCCGCTCACCGACACCGTCGCCGCCATCAGCGTCGGCATCGTCGACGGCACCCCGCTCCTCGACCTCTGCTACGAGGAGGACGTCCGCGCCGAGACCGACATGAACGTCGTCTGCACCGGGGACGGCCGCTTCGTCGAGGTCCAGGGCACCGCCGAGGGCGCACCCTTCGACCGCAAGGAACTCGGCGCGCTCCTCGACCTCGCCACCGCCGGGTGCGTCGACCTCGCCGCACTCCAGCGCGACGCACTCGCCCGCGCCCAGGACGCGTAGCGACCCACCCTCCGCGGGTAAAGAAGCAACCAAATACGCACCACAGAGCGTCGTTACGGATACGGGCGCACGGGTCGAACCGTGCGTCCGTCCACGTAACGATCCCCGGGGAGGGACCGAACCATGGCTTCGCGCCGCCACCAACGCCTCGCACTCGCCACCGCCGCCACCCTGCTGACGCTGACCACGGCCGCGGGCTGCGCCGGCCTCGACAAGGCGCTCGACTGCGTCCGTACCGCCGACGCCATCGCCACCAGCGTCGGCAACCTCCAGAAGGCCGTCTCCAACGCCTCCGAGGACATCACCCAGGCCTCCGAGTCCCTGGACGAGATCGACCGCGAGCTGAAGAAGCTCGACGACTCCACGGACAACGCCGACCTCTCCAAGGCCGTCGACGACCTCCAGGCGGGCGTCACAGGCGTCCGCAAGTCCATCGAGAGCGGCGACGCCACCCCCGACATCACCCCGGTGACGGACGCGGCGACGGAGATCGGCAAGGTCTGCAGCCCGTAGGACGGCGTCCCGCCGCCGATCACGGGCTGCCCGGGCCGAGGGCACCCGGCCCGCCCAGGCCGCCCGGGGCGATAATCGCTCCATGAAGCGCCTGATCCTCGCCACCCGCAACGCCGGGAAAATCACCGAACTCCACGCCATCCTCGCCGACGCGGGACTCGACCTCGACCTCGTCGGCGCGGACGCGTACCCCGACATCCCCGACGTCAAGGAAACCGGCGTCACCTTCGCCGAGAACGCGCTCCTCAAGGCCCACGCCCTGGCGAGCGCCACCGGCCTCCCGGCCGTCGCCGACGACTCGGGCCTCTGCGTGGACGTCCTCGGCGGCGCCCCCGGCATCTTCTCGGCCCGCTGGTCCGGCACCCACGGCGACGACGCGGCCAACCTGAACCTGCTCCTGGCCCAGCTCGGCGACATCGCCGACGAACACCGCGGCGCCTACTTCGCCTGCGCCGCCGCCCTGGCCCTCCCCGACGGCACGGAACGCGTGGTCGAGGGCCGCCTGAACGGCACCCTGCGCCACACCCCGTCCGGCACAGGCGGCTTCGGCTACGACCCGATCCTCCAGCCGGAGGGCGAGACCCGCACCTGCGCGGAGCTGACCCCGACGGAGAAGAACGCGATCAGCCACCGGGGGAAGGCGTTCCGGGCGTTGGTGCCGGTGGTGCGGGAGTTGGCGGGGTGACGAACAGTACGAGCGGCTGCTTCCTTCGAAACGAAGGTCGCAGCCGCCCTGCACCTGTGGGCCCGGTGGGACTCGAACCCACGACACACCGGACCTAAACCGGCGCCCTCTTGGCCAGCTGGGGTACGGACCCGCGCGGCCCACTCTACTGTGCGACCTGGCGCGGCTTCGAGAAGGTTTGCGTCTGGCTGTGACACGAGGGGCACAGGTAACGGAGGTTCTCGCGGCGGTTGTCGAGCCGGTCGCCGTCGATGTGGTCGATCTCCAGGACGAGCCGCCTGCCACGCCAAGTGTCACCGGTTCCGCACTTCGCGCAGACGTGCGGAACTCCGAGGTCGTCCAGGGCTCGTCTTAGCTGAGCCGTTTTCGTCCGGGACGCTCCGGTGTCCAGGCGCCGAAGTATCTCCGTCGCGGGCTTACGGTTCGGAGAGCGCGTCCCGCGACCGTGACCCTGTCCGGTGAAGTGAGCCATGGACAACCCGTACGTTTCGATGTCCCGCTTCACGCGAGCGCGAGCAGTGCCGTTGTTGCCCAGTCCCAAGGTCCTCAGAACGCCGGCCAGACTGCGGGACGCGGCGACCGCTTCGACCAGTGCGGTACGGGGTGTGGAGGGCGTTCCGTACCGGCGGCCGCTGGTGAAGTGTGAGGTGTCGATGCCGAGCCGATCCAACCTCTTGCGCAGGTAGCCGTACGGGCTGTCGCTCGGCGGCAGGCCCATGTACGTGAACATCTCTCTGATGCTGTGCGAGCGGGCGGCGGCTTCGGCGAGGAGTTCGCGTGGATACTGGCAGCGTTCTCGTGGCGGGAGACTCTCCTCGACAAAGTGAGTCGTGTCGATGCCGTAGTGCGCTAGCCGGTCGCGTACGTAGCGGAGCGATCGGCTGCCCAGGGGTGCCCCGAGGTGGCGCAGGACGTCAACGAGGCTGCTCGATGTTGCTGCGCTGCGCTCCAGCAGGTCATAGGGGTACTTGGTGCTCACGCCGCCCTCCTGCGCCTGCGGCCACGATAAGTGTCCGTCGCCGCGTGACAGTTGGGGCAGAGGAGGCGAAGGTTCTCCAGTCGGTTGTCCCACCAGTCGCCGTTGACGTGGTCCACTTCGAGCCGAAGCGGTTGCCCCAGCCACTTCCCGACGTTGCCGCATTCGGAGCACGCGTGCTCAACCCCCGTGCGGACGAGATCTCGACGCAGTCGCTCACCGGGGATTCTGCCGTCCGACGGGGCGCGGAGCGTCAAGGAAGTCGTTTGCGAGGTCTTCGTTCTGCGGCTGCCGGGACCCACCGGAGTGAAGTGCGAGGTATCGATCCGCAGGGCGGCGATGCGGCGGCCGATGTGCGCCTGGTTGCCGCCGACCGGGCTGATGCCCAACCGGCGCACGACCTCGGCCACGCTCGTGGAGAGGGCAGCCAGTTCGCGGAGCGTCTCCTCCGTGTGGCGAACCCATGTGGTGGCGAAGTGCGAGATGTCTATGCCCGCATCCGACATCTTCTTGCGTAGATAGCGCCGACTGCCGGGCGTGGGTGTACCACCGCACCACCGCACGGCGTCCGACGCGTTTTTCGTCATACGCGCCGCTTCTTCCAGAAGCTCACGCGTGTAGCGAACCGACCCCATGTCCCCTCGTCTCCGGCCGCGCGTTCGCGGCCCCGTACGGAGTAACGAACCGTTTATCGGACAGTCACGCCCGAAATCCGGTGAGTAAGCGGAACGGCCCGTACCGCTCGACGGGAGCGGTACGGGCCGTTCCTCCGAGGAGGGCGGAAGGGAGCGGGTCAGAACTTCGGGTCCGGTGACTGCGCCTGCACCAGGTCCGCCGCCTCCTCGTCCGTCTCGACCGACGGCGGGGAGCCGATCAGCGGCTGCTGGGCCGTCTCCTTCATGCAGGCGACCGCGATCAGGCCGACCAGGGCCGCCGCCATCGCGTAGTACGCGGGCATCAGGTTGGAACCGGTCCAGCTGATCAGGGCCGTGATCACCAGCGGGGTCGTGCCGCCGAAGATCGACGCGGAGAGGTTGTAGCCGACGGACAGGGACCCGTAGCGGACGTTCGTCGGGAACAGGGCCGGGAGCGCCGCCGACATCGTGCCGAGCATGCAGACCAGGGAGAGGCCCAGCATCAGCATGCCGATGGTGATCGGGAGGATGCCGTCCACCCGGATGAGGAGGAACGCGGGGAGGGAGAGGAACAGGAAGCCCAGCATCCCGGACATCAGCAGCGGTTTGCGGCCGAAGCGGTCGGACAGTTTGCCGACCTGGCTGATGATCGTCATCAGGAACACCATCACCGCCAGCAGGATCAGCAGACCGTGGGTCTCGCTGTAGCCGAGCTCGTCGGAGAGGTACGTCGGCATGTACGACAGCAGCATGTAGTCGGTGATGTTGTACGCGCCGACCAGGCAGATGCAGAGGATCAGCGTCGGCCAGTACTGCCGGAAGATCTTCGCGAGGTCGCCCTTGGCCGTGGACTCGACGCCGTCCGCCGCCTCGCTCGCGTGGGCCGTGCCGCCCTCCAGCTTCTGGAAGGCCGGGGTCTCGTCCAGGCGCAGTCGCAGGTAGAGGCCGACCAGGCCCAGCGGGCCCGCGACGAGGAACGGGATCCTCCACCCCCAGGCCTCCATCTGCGCGTCGTTCAGGAGGGCGTACAGGGCCGTCACGAGGCCGGCGGCGCCGACGTAGCCGGCCAGGGTGCCGAACTCCAGGAAGCTGCCGAAGAAGCCGCGTCGTTTGTCGGGGGCGTACTCGGCGATGAACGTCGAGGCGCCGCCGTACTCGCCGCCCGTCGAGAAGCCCTGGAGCATCCGGAAGAAGATCAGCAGGACCGCGGCCCAGACGCCGATCGTGTCGTGCGAGGGGATCAGGCCGATCGCGAACGTGCCGACGGCCATCAGGATCATCGTCAGCGCGAGGACCTTCTTGCGGCCGACCTTGTCGCCCATCGGGCCGAAGAACATGCCGCCGAGCGGCCGTACGAGGAAGGCCACCGCGAAGGTCGCGAAGGAGGAGAGGAGCTGCGTGGTCTCGTTCCCGGACGGGAAGAAGACCTGCCCGATCGTCACGGCCAGGTAGGAGTAGATCCCGAAGTCGAACCACTCCATGGCGTTACCCAGGGAGGCGGCTTTCACGGCCCGCTTGACCGCCGCGTCGTCCGTGACCGTGATGTCCGTCCGGCGCAGCCGCGGATTCCGCCGCTTCCTGATGGCCCGGAAGAGCGTGGGGTGGCGTTTGACCGCTTCGGGGTCGGCCGCCTGGTGGGGGTCGGAGGCCGCCATGGCCGGGTCCTTTCCTCGGAGTGTGTTCCAGGAAAAGCTTCTGCGCAGTCATGGCGGTCGCAAACCGACTTCGTGGGCCGATGCGATCTCCCTCACACGATCTGAACACGTTATCCGGTCGGCCGCCGGTCGGAATCGCCGTAATTGCCGGAATCGTGTGAGGGGTGGCCCGGGGCCGGGGCCCGGGCGGCGGGCGTCAGATGCCCAGGTCCCTGATGATCTTCGCGACGTGTCCGGTCGCCTTCACGTTGTAGAACGCGTGCTCGATCTTGCCGTCCTCGTCGACGACGACGGTGGAACGGATCACGCCCGTCACCACTTTGCCGTAAAGCTTCTTCTCGCCGAAGGCTCCGTAGGCCTCCAAAGTTTCCTTGGCCGGGTCGCCCACCAGGGTGACCTTGAGGTTCTCCGTGTCGCGGAACTTCGCGAGCTTCTCCGGCTTGTCGGGGGAGACGCCGATGACGTCGTACCCGGCGCTCGTCAGGAGGTCGAGGTTGTCCGTGAAGTCGCAGGCCTGCTTGGTACATCCGGGGGTAAGAGCGGCCGGGTAGAAGTACACGATGACCTTGCGGCCCTTGTGGTCCGCGAGCGACACGTCGTTGCCGTCGGCGTCGGGAAGGGTGAAGGCGGGAGCGGTGTCGCCGGGCTTCAGTCGCTCGCTCATGTGGTTCTCCTCGGGTGGTGCGCGGGTCGGACGGGACCGAGGGTAATAGGGGTGCCGCCGGGTGTGCGGGGGTTCGAGCTGACAGACTGTCGATGAAGGTTCAGACGAAGGTTTACCGGACGACGACCACGGAGGCGGCGCAGTGTCGGATGCCAGGACCCCTGCGCAGATCGAGGCGGACATCATCAGCAGGCGCGAGCAGCTCGCTGTGGTGCTCGACGAGATCGGGGTGCGGGTACACCCGAAGACGATCATCGGAGACGCCAAGGCGAAGGCGGCCCAGTCCGTGGACCGGACGGCCGGCCGTGCCTTCGTCGCGGTGAACCGTTCGGTGTCGGAGGTGAAGGCGCAGTTCGTCGCGGAGGACGGCTCTCCGCGGCTGGAGCGGGTGATTCCCGCGGCTCTGCTGGTGGTCGGCGTGGTGGGGCTGCTCACCGTGTCCAGGCGTCGCCGGAAGTGACCGGCGGCGGTCGGTACGCGTCCGGGGGCGTTCGGCACCCGGAGGCGTACGGTCCGGGGCCCGGCAGGTAGGTTGCGGGCGTGAGCGACAACACCCACGAGGGCCATCGCGGCGCCACCGGCTCCGCCGACGACGACAAGCTGCCCATCCGGATGCTGCACGACCGGGTGCTGGTGCGGAACGACGCGTCCGAGGGTGAGCGGCGCTCCGGCGGTGGCATCCTGATTCCGGCGACGGCCGCGGTGGGCCGGCGTCTCGCCTGGGCCGCCGTCGTCGCGGTCGGTCAGAACGTGCGGACGGTGGAGCCCGGCGACCGGGTGCTGTACGACCCCGAGGACCGTGCCGAGGTCGAGGTGCGGGGCGTGGCGTACGTCCTGATGCGGGAGCGCGATCTGCACGCGGTGGCCGCCGACCGGTTCGAGGGTTCGGTGGATTCGACCGGGTTGTATCTGTAGGAGCTGTGCTGTTCAGGGCCTGGTGACCGGTGCCACCAGGGCCTTTCCTCGTCTTGCCACGGTGGGACGATCCCGTACGGGCTCCGGTCGTGGCGGGTGGTTGCCCGTGGGGCCGGGGCCGGGGCCGTGGCCGCCCTCGACGAAGCCTCAGCCGCCCCTGCTGTCACCGTTCCCTCCGCTGTCGCCCTCACCGCCGGTGCCGCCGGTGCTCCCTGTTTCTCCGGAGCCGCCGTTGGCGCCGGCGGTGCCGTTCGTTCCGCTGTTCGCTCCGCCGTCCGTGCCGCCCGTCCCGCCGGTGTCCGTGCCGGACGTGGGCGGGCTGCTGCCGGCCGGGTCGCTCTCCGTGGCGCCGGAGGGGCCGGTGGTGGGTTCCGGCGAGGAGGACGGGTCCGTGCTGCCGTCGGGGTTCTCGTCGACGGGGGGTTCGTCCTCCTCGTCGGAGCCGGGTGCCGTCTCCAGGTCGAACTCCTGGGCGGGGGAGGAGCGCAGCGCCGCTTCCGTATAGGCGGCCCAGGTCTCGGCCGGGGCGCCGCCGCCGTTGACGCGGGGCAGGCCGAGGGCTCCGTACAGCGAGGTCTGGGCGCCCGTCTTCGGGTTCTGGCCCATGACGGCGACGACGGTCGCGAGGTCCGGGGTGTACCCGGCGAACCAGGCGGCCCGGTCCTCCTCCGCGGTGCCGGTCTTGCCCACGGCGGGGCGGCCCACGGCCTGGGCCGCCGTGCCGGTGCCGCCCTCCACGACGCTGCGCAGTACGGCGGTGGTGGTGTCGGCGGCCTCGCGGCTGACGGCCTGGTCGGTCGTGCGCGCGGGCAGATCGATCTCCGTGCCGTCCTTGGTGACCTTCTCGACGAGGACGTGACGGCCGTGCCGGCCGTGGTCGGCGAGGGTGGCGTACGCCTCGGTCATGTCCAGGACGCTGGCGTTGGCGGTGCCGAGCGCGATGGAGGGGGAGGCGGTGAGGTCGGGGGTGTCGGTGGGGATGCCGAGGGCGACCGCGGTGTCCCGGACCTTTCCGGGGCCGACGTCCTGGGCCATCTGCGCGTAGACGGAGTTGACGGACTTGTCGGTGGCGGTGCGCACGGTGATGTCGCCGTAGTCGACGTCGTCCTCGTTGGCGGGGGCGTAGTCGGTGGGGCCCTGCACGCCGACGACCATGCGTTTGTTGGAGCCGTCGTAGACGGTGTTGGGCGTGATGCGCCGGCCGTCCTGGGTGGTGGAGTCGTTGACGACGGCGGAGGTGAGGACGAACGGTTTGAAGACGGAGCCGACCTGGTAGTCGCGTCGGGTCGCGTTGCTGACGTACTGCTTCGTGTAGTCGATGCCGCCGTACAGGGCGACGACCTCGCCGGTGTCGGGGACGATCGAGGCCCCGCCGACGCGGACGTTGCGGTCGGCCTTGCGTTCGGCGCTGGTCCGGGACAACACGTTGGCGTCGACGGCCTTGACGAAGGCGTCCTGCTTGGCCTTGTCGAGGGTCGTGGTGATGCGGTAGCCGCCGGTGGCGAGGGTCTTCCCGTCGAGGATGCCGCGCCGGTCGAGGTGGTCCTCGACGGCCTGCACGATGTAGCCGCGCTGTCCCGAGAGCCCGGTCGACGGTTTGGCCTCGCCGGGGGTGGGGAACTCCGTCGTCCCCCGTTCGGCCGCATCCAGCCACCGCTCCTTGACCATGCCGTCCAGGACGTAGTTCCAGCGGTGTTGGGCGGCGGGTCTGTTGTCGGGGTGGGCGACGACGTCGTAGGCGCTGGGGGCGTTCAGGAGGGAGGCGAGGTAGGCGCCCTCGGCGGTGGTGAGGTCCTCGACGTTCTTGCTGTAGTACGCCTGGGCGGCGGCCTGGATGCCGTAGGCGTTGCGCCCGAAGTAGCTGGTGTTGAGGTAGCCCTCGAAGATCTGGTCCTTGGTCTCCTCGCGGTTGAGCTTGACCGCGATGAAGAACTCCTTGGCCTTGCGCAGGACGGTCCGCTCCTGGCCGAGGTAGTAGTTCTTCACGTACTGCTGGGTGATCGTCGAGCCGCCCTGCTTGCCCTTGCCGGTCACGGTGTTCCAGCCGGCCCGGGCCATCGCCTTCACGTCCACGGCGCGATCGGAGTAGAAGTCCCGGTCCTCGGCGGCCAGTACGGCGTGCTGGACGGTCGCGGGGACCTGGGAGAGCTTGACCTTCTCCCGGTTCACGTCGCCGTCCCGGGCGATGACGCTGCCGTCGCTGTAGAGGTAGACGTTGGACTGGGCGGTGGCCGCGGCGTTGGCGGCCGGGATGTCGACGAACTGGTATCCGGCGATGAATCCGCCGATGAGGAGGAGGGCGAGGCCCAGGACGGTGCCGAGCGTCATCCGCCAGGTGGGGATGGCACGCCGCCAGCCGGTGCGCCGCTTCCTGCCGTTGTTCCGGTTCTTCCGGTTCTTCCCGCTGTTCCCCGGCGGCTCTCCCTGGTGGCTCCCGGGTGCGGCCGCCGCGCCCGAGGGGTCGCGGGGGGCCCAGTGCTGTGACTCGTCGCTCATGTCCGTGGGGCTCCTCGGGCGTGGTCAGTTCTCCCATAGTGCCCGTTTCGTCAGGAAACCTTCGGTTATGCCCGGGTCGTTCCCTCCACCGGTCGTCACCGTCGTCCCGAAACACGGTCGCGAAAACACGGTCGCGGGGTCGGGACGCCTGCACTAGGCTCGGGCGCTTTGGTGTCGGGAGCCGGTGGTGCCGGGGGAGAGGGGACGACGTGCGGCTCTACGCGTTGGTGGCGGGGGGTGCGTTCCGGCGCTACGCCACCTACCGGACGGCCACGGCCGCGGGGGTGTTCACCAACACGGTCTTCGGCTTCATCGTGGCATACACCTACATCGCCCTGTGGGACGTACGTCCGCAGCTCGGCGGGTACGACACGTCCGAGGCGCTGACCTATGTCTGGCTCGGGCAGGCCCTGCTGATGGCCTGCGCCATGATGGGCGGCGGCTTCGAGGACGAGCTGACGGAGCGTATCCGTACGGGGGACATCGCCGTCGATCTTTACCGTCCCGTCGACCTCCAGCTGTGGTGGCTGGCGGGCGACCTGGGCCGGGCGGCGTTCCATCTGCTGGGGCGCGGGGTCGTGCCGATGTTCCTCGGGGCGCTCGCCTTCGATCTGGCGCTCCCGGGATCGCCGTGGACCTGGCCGGCGTTCTTCGTCTCGGTGTTCCTGGGCGTGGTGGTCAGCTTCGCGATGCGCTTTCTGGTCGCGCTGTCGGCGTTCTGGCTGATGGACGGGGCGGGCGCGATGCGGATCGTGTCGTTGGCCGGGCTGTTCTTCTCCGGGATGCTGCTGCCGCTGAACCTGTTCCCCGGACTGCTGGGAGAGGTGGCGCGGGCGCTGCCGTGGTCCTCGCTGCTCCAGGTCCCGGCCGATGTGTTCCTCGGCAAGCACACGGGGTGGGGGCTGGTGGAGGCGTACGCGTTCCAGGGCGGCTGGGCGGTGGTGCTGCTGCTGGCGGGCCGTCTGCTCCAGACCGCGGCGACCAGGAGGGTGGTGGTGCAGGGTGGCTGAGAACCTGGTGGGGACGGACGAGAAGGCCGGGGTGCCGGAGGTGCCGGAGGCGTTCCCGTTCCCGGAGCACTCCCGGCTGCTGGAGGGCGTGCGGGCGTACGGGCTGATCATGGCGATGTGGGTGCGCTCGACGATGGCGTACCGGGCCTCGTTCGCCATGACGGTGTTCGGGGACTTCGCGGTGACGGCCTTCGACTTCGTGACGATCCTGCTGATGTTCTCGCACGTCGACGCCCTGGGCGGCTACACGTTGCAGGAGATCGCCCTGCTGTACGGGGTGTCGGCCACCGCGTTCGGGCTGTGCGACCTGCTGCTGGGGTCGATGGACCGGGTGGGCCGCCGGGTCCGGGACGGCACGTTCGACACCCTGCTGGTGCGGCCGGTCCCGGTGCTGGCGCAGGTCGCGGCGGACCGGTTCGCGCTGCGCCGGCTGGGGCGGATCACGCAGGGGCTGCTGGTCCTCGGCTACGCGCTGGTCTCCCTGGACATCGCGTGGACGCCGCTGAAGGTGCTGATGCTGCCGATGATGGTGGTGAGCGGCGCGGCGATCTTCGGCGCGATCTTCGTCGCGGGGGCGGCGTTCCAGTTCGTCGCGCAGGACGCCTCGGAGGTGCAGAACTCCTTCACGTACGGCGGGACGACGCTGCTCCAGTACCCGCCCACGATCTTCGCGAAGGACCTCGTGCGCGGGGTGACGTTCGTGGTGCCGCTGGCCTTCGTCAGCTGGCTGCCAGCCCTGTACGTGCTGGACCGGGAGTACCCGGTCGACCTGCCGGAGTGGGTGGCGTTCCTGCCGCCGCTGGTGGCGGTGGCCTGCTGGGGGCTGGCGGGGATCGCGTGGCGGGCGGGGCTGCGGGCGTACCGGAGCACGGGCAGTTGAGCGGGAACGATCACGGAGGAGGGTACGGGCATGGGTGACGGTACGGGTACGGGCACGGGCACGGGCACAGGTACGGGCACAGGCACAGGTGTGGGCGCGACCACGGCCACGACCACGGCCACGGCCACGAGCACGAGCACGACCACGAGCACGACCGCGGCCACGGCTACGACCACGGGCATCCACGGCGTCGGCGACGGTTTCATCACTCTCGACGGCGTCGAGAAGGTCTTCCAGGTCCGCCGCCGCACCGGACTGCTGCGCCGCGAGCGCCGCGAGGTGCGGGCGGTGGACGGAATCAGCTTCCAGGTGGCCCGCGGCGAGATGGTCGGCTACATCGGCCCGAACGGGGCCGGGAAGTCGACCACGATCAAGATGCTGACGGGCATCCTCACCCCGAGCGGCGGCCGGCTGCGGGTCGCGGGCATCGACCCCTCCCGCGAGCGTACGCGCCTGGCGCACCGCATCGGTGTCGTCTTCGGCCAGCGGACCACCCTCTGGTGGGACCTGCCGCTGCGCGACTCGTACCGGCTGATGCACCGCATGTACCGGATCCCCGACCGGCGTTACCGGGAGAACCTGGACCGCTGCGTCGAACTCCTCGACCTGGGCGAGCTGTTGGACGTCCCCGTACGGCAGTTGTCGCTGGGGCAGCGGATGCGCGGCGACATCGCGGCGGCGTTGCTGCACGATCCGGAGGTGCTCTATCTGGACGAGCCGACGATCGGCCTCGATGTGATCTCCAAGGCCAAGGTGCGGCAGTTCCTGAAGGAGTTGAACACCGAGCGCGGGACGACGGTCCTGCTGACGACGCACGACCTCACCGACATCGAGCAGTTGTGCAACCGGGTGATGGTGATCGACCACGGCCGTCTGATGTACGACGGTTCGCTGGCGGGCCTCCACGAGGTGGGGGAGAGCGAGCGCATGCTCGTGGTGGACCTGGAGAGCGAACTCCCCCCGATCGTCCTGGAGTCGGAGACGGCGGGCGGTGGGCCGGCGCTGCGGGCGGTCAAGGTGGAGGGCCCGCGCCAGTGGCTGGCGTTCCCCGCCGCCGCGTCGGCCGCCCCGCTGGTGGCGCGGATCGCCGCGGACTACCCGCTGATCGACCTGTCGGTACGGGAACCGGACATCGAGGCCGTGATCGCCAGGATGTACGAGTCCGCGCCGTGACGGGCACTCCCCCGGAGCGGCGCGCGCAGGTCATGGGCCTGCATGTCTGTGCCGGGAACGGGTGCGTTCAATAGGCTGCGCGGTATGACAAGTGAGAGTCCGGAAATGCGCGCCTCCGATGCCGAGCGTGAGCGGATCGCGGAGCTGCTGCGCGAGGCGGTGGCCGAGGGCCGACTGGACATGGACGAGTTCGACCAGCGCCTCGAAACGGCCTACAAGGCCCGCACGCACGGAGAGTTGGAGCCGTTGGTCCAGGACCTTCCGGCACCGGGCTCGGTGGTCGCTCCGGTGGGCTCGTCCGCGCCCGCCCCGCTGCGGGGCCCCGCGGCGAACTGGCCCGCGAGGATCGGCGGCAACGCCACCTCGAAGGGGGCGTTCGCCCTGTGGGGCGGCTTCAACCGGAAGGGCCGCTGGACGGTCGGCCGGATGTTCACCGCGTTCGCGATGTGGGGCGGCGGCGAGATCGATCTGCGCGAGGCGAACTTCGAGGACCGCGAGACCGTCATCCGCTGTATCACCATCATGGGCGGCATCCATGTGACCGCGCCGCCCGAGCTGAACGTCGATGTCAGGGGCGTCGGCATCATGGGCGGCTTCGGGGAGGGCTCCAACGAGGAGGGCGAGCCCGCCCCGGACGCCCCGTACGTGCGGATCACCGGCTTCGCCCTGATGGGCGGCGTCGGCGTGGACCGCAAGCGGACGAAGGCGGAGCGCCGCCGGCTGAAGGAGGCGAAAGAGGCCGAACGGGAGGCGCGCCGCCGGCGCGAGCTGGAGGGCCCGGACGGCGGCCCGGACGGCGGCCTGGACAGCGGTGGCCGCAAGGAACTCTGAGGGGCCGGGGACCCGAGCGGCCCCTCAGCGCCTCACAGCGCGTCGGACCGGGGTGCGCCGGCCCGGTCCAGAACCTTCAGGTCCAGCCGGTCGCCGAGCGCGCGGTACCCGTCGTCGTTGAGGTGCAGATGGTCACCGGAGTCGTACGGAGCGAGGATCCGGTTCGGTGCGGCGGGGTCGCGTACCGCCGCGTCGAAGTCCACGTACGCGTCGAAGACCGTGCCCGCCCGGATCTGCTCGTTGACCGCCTGGCGCACGGCGTTGCGCTGGGGTGTCCAGGTGGCGAAGCCCTCGAACGGGGTCAGCGTCGCGCCGACGACCGTGAGCCCGCGCGCGTGCGCCCGGTCGGTGAGGGCGCGCAGGCTGTCCACGATCCGCTGGGGGTCGGCCTCCTGGGGGTGCTGCTGTACGTCGTTGATGCCGAGCGCCACGACGACCGTCCGGGCCCCGGCGACCGCCAGGACGTCGCGGTCGAGCCGGTCGGTGCCCGACTGGCCCCCGGTGCCGCGGCCGATGCCCACGACCCGGTTGCCCGCGATGCCCGCGTTGGCGACTCCGTACCGGCCGCCCAGCCGGTCGGCGAGGACGTCGGTCCAGCGGGCGTTGGCGTCGGTGGTGGAGCCGCTGCCCGCGGTCAGGGAGTCCCCGAAGGCGACGATCGCGCCGCGCGCGCTCTCGCTGCGGACGTCCACGGCGGTCAGATAGCGCCAGTGGGTGGTGCTCCAAGTGCCGCGTTCGTCGATCAGGTACGAGGTCTGGTGCGTGTTGGGGTGGTAGGTGACCGGCCCGCCCGCCCGCGGGGTGCGGAAGCCGACCTGGAGGTCGGAGTCGGGGGCCACGGGCACCACGACCGGGTCGCTGATGACCTGTCCGCCCGCCGCGACGGTGACGGCGGCCGAGCCCTTGAACGTCACCGGCCGGGTGTTGACGGTGGCCTGGTCGACGACCAGGGGGCCCGTGCCGAAGAGGTTCGACAGGGTTATCCGGGCGACCTCTCCGCCGATGCTGGTGTGCACGACGTTACGGATGGTGCGCCCGGGGAGCCCGTCCTCGGTGCCCGGTTCGGCGCGGACGGGCGCGGCGGCCCAGGTGGCGACCCACCTGCCGCCCGAGGTCGCGGGGTCGACCGGGTTACGGGCCGCCGCCTGGGTCTCGGCGGGCGGGAGCGGTGTCGACCGGGGGCCGAAGAGCAGCGTCGTACCGAAGGCGACGGCGGCGGCGAGCACGGCTGTGCCCGCCACTAGGGCGATGAGCAGGGCATACCCCTGGCGCCTGGGCATGTGCGGTGTTTCTCCTTGTGATGATCGTGCTGGTCCCATGATGCGACAGGCCGTCGGGAACTCGACGTGCGGCCCGGGAGTAGGGGAGGTAGGGACAATGCGTACGTCACGGGGGCGAGGCGCACGCGGACGGGTGGAGCGGATGGAACGGACCGGATCCGGCGAGCAGGAGCAGGGCGAGGACGCGGTGCAGAAGTCGGAGCAGTCGGAGCGGGCGGCGCTGCCGCCGGCACAGGCACAGGCGCAGGCACAGGGGAAGGCGCAGGAGCAGGGACCGAGGGCGGGTGCGGGCCCGCTGGCCTCGTTCGCGTACACCGCCGCCGACGAGGAGAAGCAGCGCGGCGTACGGCGCATGAAACTCACGGCCACCGGCCTCCTTCTGCTCGTCGCGCTCGTCTACGTCCTGGCCACCTGGGCGAAGAACTCAGGCGTGGGGGGCTGGCCGGGCTACGTCGCGGCGGCTGCCGAGGCGGGGATGGTGGGCGCGTTGGCGGACTGGTTCGCCGTCACGGCGCTCTTCCGGCGCCCGCTCGGCCTGCCCATTCCGCACACAGCCATCATCCCCACCAAGAAGGATCAGCTGGGACAGTCACTCGGTTCCTTCGTTGGCGAGAACTTTCTCTCCGGAGACGTCATTCGTGACCGAATTCACGCTCTGGGGGTCGGCCGGAGGCTCGGTGTGTGGCTCGCGGAGCCGGCCCACGCCGACCGGGTCACCGCGGAGCTGGCGACGGCCCTGCGCGGCGCGCTCACGGTCCTTCGGGATTCCGATGTGCAGGCGGTGGTCGGCGAGGCCATCACCCGGCGCGCGGACGCGGCGGAGGTCGGGCCGGGCCTCGGCAAGATGCTGGAGAAGGTCGTCACGGACGGCGGTCACCGCAAGGTCGTCGACCTCGTCTGCGTCCGGGCGCACGACTGGCTGGTGGAGCACGGCGACTCGGTGATGAACGCGGTGCAGGGCGGAGCCCCCGGCTGGACCCCGCGGTTCGTCGACAAGCGGGTGGGGGAGCGGGTCTACAAGGAACTGCTGCGGTTCGTCACGGAGATGCGGGACATGCCGGAGCACCCGGCGCGCGGCTCCATCGACACGTTCCTGACCGACTTCGCGTCCGACCTCCAGAGCGACGCCGACACCCGGGTCCGGGTGGAGCGGTTGAAGTCGGAGATCCTGGGCCGCGCCGAGGTCCAGGACGTCATCGCCTCGGCCTGGTCGTCCGTCCGGACGATGATCCTCTCGGCGGCGGAGGACGAGCGCAGCGAACTGCGGCTGCGGGCGCGCGCCTCGCTGATGTCGCTGGGTGCGCGGCTGTCGAGCGACGAACGGCTCCAGGGCAAGCTGGACGGCTGGCTGGAGGACGCCGCGGTGTACGTCGTGACGACGTACCGCGCGGAGATCACCTCGCTGATCAGCGAGACGGTGGCCGGCTGGGACGCGGACCAGACCTCGAAGAAGATCGAGGCGCACATCGGCCGCGACCTCCAGTTCATCCGGATCAACGGCACGGTGGTCGGCGCGCTGGCGGGCCTGGCGATCTACACGGTGTCGCACACGCTGAGCGGCTGAGCGGCTGAGCGGCTGACCGGTCCGCCGGCCCGCGCTCGGCGGTGGGGTCGGGCCGGCGAGCCGGACCGAGGGGGACGGGGGAGGTGTCGGGTGGGAGCGGTCACGACGACGGTGACGGTCGAGGACGGGGAAGCGGCGGGCGGATCCGGCCCCGTACGCCTCTCCTGCACCGACCACGGCGGCGAGGGCCCGCCCCTCCTGCTGCTGCACGGCCTGGCCGGTCATTCCGGTGAGTGGGAGGCGTTGGCCGCCCGGTTCGCGTCCACGCACCGGGTGATCGCCTTCGACGCCCGGGGCAGCGGGGCGAGTACCCGCCGCCCCGGGGACGTGACGCGGGCGGCGCACGTCCGCGATGTCCTGGCGGTCGCGCACCGGTTCGGACTGGCGGGGGAGGACACGGTGCTGGCCGGCCAGTCGATGGGCGGCCTCACCGCGCTGCTGACGGCGGCGGCCCACCCGGAGGTGTGCCGCGCGCTGGTCCTGATCGAGGCGGGTCCGGCGGGGCCGAGCCCCCGACTGCCGGAACAGATCGGTGGCTGGCTCGACTCGTGGCCGGTTCCGTTCCCGGACGCGGGGGCGGCCGAGGCGTTCTTCGGCGGCGGGCCCGCGGGCCGGGCCTGGGCGGCGGGGCTCGTGCCGGGCCCCGGCGGGCTGCACCCCCGGGTCGACCGGGACGTTATGGTCGCCACGGTCCAGGAGAACGCGCACCGGCACTACTGGGACGACTGGGGCAAGGTGCGCTGCCCGGTGCTCGTGGTACGGGGCGAAAACGGCGCGATGAAGCCGGACGAGGCGGACCGGATGCGGGCCCGGCACCCCGGGACGCGGATCGGCGTGATCCCGGGAGCCGGCCACGACGCCCACCTGGACAACACGGCTGCGGTGTACGGGGAGATGGCGGCCTTCCTCGCGTAACCGCTCGTAACTGCTCCTGTCCGATCGGACAGTTGCGTGGGTGAGGTCGGGCCGCGGTGCCCTATGCGGGCCAGGTAAGGTCTGGACTCTTCGCACGAGGGGGGTCTCATGCTGTTCCGTAACGCTGCCCGCACCACCGCCGGTTCGGGTGACCGTGTCGGCGCTCACCGTCCGGTCCGAACCGGTCTGCGTACAGGGGCACTTGCCGTGGTCGTGGCCGCGGCGCTGGTGTCGTGTACCCAGGCGTCGAGCGGCGGCGGACCCGGTGGGGACGTCCCGGCCGCGTCCGCGGAACCGGCGGCGGACCAGGAGCGGATCGCGGAGGACACCGAGAACGCGGACCAGGCCGAGCGGGACGCCGCCGAGGAGGAGCCCACCGCCGTGCCCACGCCCGGCCCCGCGCTGGTCCGCGACGCCTTCGCGACACTCCAGGCGACGCTCGACGACACCTGCACCCCGGGCGCGGGCGACTGCGCCTACTTCCTCGGCCGGGTCACCCAGGAACTCACCGAGCTGGACGAGTCGATGCGGGCGGACGCCAAGGGCCCCGGCCACTTCGAGCAGCCGCTCGCCGACATGAAGGTCCTGTTCGGCAAGCTGGGCGACGACCGGTCCGAGGCACACCTGGAGAAGCACTTCTCGGAGATCGTCGGCACCCGTGACGGCATCAACACCTGGATGCAGGACCACCCCGACGACTACCGCTGACAGGAACCACCGGTTCCGCCGGTTCCACCGATCCTGCCGGTCCTGCCGGCCCCACGAGTCCCGCCGGTCCTGCCGGGTCCGCCGGGTCCGCCGGTCCGCCGGGCCTGCCGGGCCCACCGCACTCACCGGATCGGCCGGACGCCTCCGACCGCCCCGCCGGAACACGAGAACGTGCGCCATCCGCCCCGCCCGGCCGTCTCCCAGCCCCCGCCCGGGTGCGGCGGTTACTCGCAGCCGACGCCGTCCCCGTCACGGTCCAAGTGCCGCCCGTAGCCGGGGTCCCCGGTCCGGATGGGCGCGGCGCCCGCGTTCCGTACGGCGGTGCAGTTCGCGTAGGAGACGCTGCCACCCCCACCCCCACCACTCGTACCGCTCCCGTCGGAGGAGGAGGAAGAGGAGGAGGACGAGGACGACTCGCCCCACGGCTCGCACCCCACGCCGTCGCCGTCGCGGTCCAGGTGGGGTGCGTAGCCGGGATCGCCCTCCTCGACGGGAGCGGCCCCGGCGGCGCGTGCGGCGTCGCAGTTCTCGTAGGACGCGGGTGCCGGGTCCTTCGCCTCCGGGGCGGGGTTCGAGGCATTCGAGGCGGGAGTCGGAGTCGTTTCAGCGGCGGCCGCGGTGACGGTGATGCGGACGACGGCGGTGGCGGCGGGGACGTCGGTGCCCTTCACGAGGACCTCGTACGTGAGCTTGTCCTCGCCGGTGTACCCGTCCCCGGCGGTGTACGTGACCGTGGTCCCGGACACCGATGCGGAACCGTGGTCGGGCTCGGTGTCGATGCTCAGGGTCAGTTCGGCGGGGTCGTAGGTGTGGAGCAGGGCGGCCCGGTCCCCGTTCTCCAGGGTGACGGAGTCGTTGTCGAGGACGTCCACGTCCAGGCTGTTGCCCGCGTCCATGCTCTCCTCGTCGTCCATGAGTGCCAGCGCCCGATCCACGGAGGCCGCAGAACCGGCCGACGCGGCAACCTTCCCGCCCTGGCCGTCCGCGGTGCCGTCGTCGCCTCCGCACCCCGTCAGGACCAGCGCGAGCGCGCCCGCTCCGGCCGATATCCGTATGCGGAGGAACCCGCGCCTGGGCCGCCGTGACTGCTTCCTCGTCTGCATGTGTTGCCCCCAAGGCCGAACTCTGTGCTGTGGAGCAGCCGATGCTCGCAGCGCGCCCGGGCGTACATCAGGGGCATGTCGGAAGCGAAGCGGAATTGTGATGAGGGCGTGCACAAAGCGTGGAGGGGCGGTCGGAGGGGCGCGAGAGGTGAAGGGAGGAGCCGAGGTGCGGGAGCGAGGGGGTGACGGGCAAGGGTTACGGGCGAGCGTGACGGCAGCGGGCGGAGCCGACCACCCGCCCCGGTCCTTCACGGAAGGCCACTACGGTGTCCCGTATGAAGGACCGCCCGCCCGATATCGACGAGACCGTCCTGGCCGCCACCCTCGGGGCCTGGGGCATCGAACCCGTCCTGCTCACCCACGCCCCGGTCGGCTTCGGCGACCACCACTGGGTCGCGGCCGACGCGGAAGGACGGCGGACCTTCGTCACGGTGGCCGACCTCGCGCACAAGCCGCACTGCGGCCGCGACGCGGCCGAGGCGTGGACGGGCCTGAGCCGTGCCATGAACACGGCGGCGACGCTCGAATCAACGCTGGGTGAGACGGCGTTGGTGCCACCACTGCGCACCGGCGGTGGCGATACGCTGCTCCGCCTGACCGACCGTTACGCCGTGAGCGTGTTCCCGTACGTCGACGCGCCCACCGGCCACTTCGGCCAGGTGCTGGACCCCGGGGCGCGGGGGGTGCTGGTGGAACGCCTGGCCCAACTGCACAGCACACGACCTCCGTTGAAGACGCCGTTGCATGACCCGGCGCTGTCGGGCCGCGCGGCGATCGGAGCGGCGCTGGCCGACCCGCAGCGCTTCCGCGCGGATGCGGGCCCGTACGCGCAACGCTGCCAAGCCCTGTTGTCCACCAACTACGGCGCACTGCAAGCCACGTTGGCCCATTTCGACAGCGGCACGGCAAGGCTCGTGGCCGACGCGTCGGCATCTCCCGCCGCCGCCTCCGTGGTCACCCACGGCGAACCCCACCCCGGCAACGTCCTGGACCCCGGAGGCCGCACGCTCCTGGTCGACTGGGACACCGTCGCCCTCGCACCGCCGGAGCGCGACCTCTGGCTCGCCACCGACGCCCCGGAGGACCTGTCCCGCTACGCCGAACTCACCGGCCACCGCCCGGACCCGGAGCTGCTCGCGTACTACGAACTCCGCTGGGCCCTGGACGACATGGCCGCCGCGCTCGACATCTTCGGCACACGGCACCCGGACACGGCCGACACGCGGCAGGCGTGGGAGGGCCTGGTCGACGCGGTGACCGCGCTGGCGGAGAAGGGCTGAGGGCGACGGCGGATCAACAGCAGGATTTCGGCACGCACAGTCCCGCCGGCGTAGCTTGAGGCGGGATGGGGCCGACCGGATGCGCGGCCCGGGCGGCCACGGGAGGGGAGGGCGGTGGAGGGTCAGCGGTCGACGCGGACGACGGCCGGGGGTGCGTAGCGGCCGGTGAGGATGTCGGGGGTGGGCAGGTACTGGCGCAGGATGAGGCGGAACAGGACGCCGGGTTCGGTGGTGGGGAGCCAGTTGGACTCCTTGTCCTGGCCGGGGTTCTCGCGCTGGAGGTAGAGGGTGAGGGAGCCGTCGGGGCCGTAGGTGAGGCCCTTGGTGAGGCTGCCGAGGTGGTAGCGGCCGATCGGGTTCTCGACGAGAAAGCCCTGCGGGTTGAGGTACATGGTCACCGACCAGAAGGCGTCCACGGGCGGGAAGTCGTCGGGGCCGAAGCGCAGTTCGTAGCGGTGCTCGCCGGAGAGCGGGTCGCCGTCGCCGTCGAGGATGGCGCCGATGTAGTACGCCTCCTTCGCGCTGTTGGCGAGCAGGCCGATCTGGGCGATCTCCAGGCGGGAGAAGTAGTCGGTGCCCCAGTCGCCGATGGTGTCGACGTCGACCATCACCCAGCCGTTGCGGGACGGCCCGGCGAACGGCATGTCCGCGTACAGGTCGCGCAGCCCGTCGGCGACGGCCCGCCGCAGGCCGTCGACGGCCGCGGGGTGGAGCCGGGAGGGATCGAAGGGGTGGTGCGGGGTGATGCCGATGCGGGCGAGCAGGCCGAGGACGCCGGCGTCGGCGGCCGGGGGCGGGCTCGCGCTGAGACAGTCGGCGAGCATCCGGTAGAAGTCCAGCGGGTCGCCGCTCTCACCCCGCCAGTCGCGGGCGGGCGGATGGGCCGAGGGGTCGGGCTCGGGGGCGGCCGGGTCGGCGGGGCGCAGGGCGATCCGCTTCTGCAGGGCCACGGCGGCGGGGACGTCGTCGTCGAGGATCGTGACGCGGGCCAGGAGGCAGACCAGGGGAGTGGGGGCGGCGATGACCCGGGTGATGCCGTCGGGGACGGTGCCGCGCCAGCCGGGCCCGGCCAGCAGGTAGTCGCCGCCGGTGGTGTCGCCCATGCGCGTACCGACGTAGCCGAAGCTGTTGGTGTACATGTCCAGGAGCTGGACGGTGAAGTAGCGGTCGGTGACGGGCGGGACGGTGAGGACCACCGCACCGCCGGACAGGGCGACGAAGGTGCGCGAGTACGGAGCGTCGACGATCGGCGTGACGAAGTAGGTGTCCTTCGGCTCCGCGCGGCGCGGGGTGTGGTGGATCTCGTTGATCGCGCCGAGGTGCGTCGGGGCGGATGTGTCGACGTGCCACTCCCACAGGCTGCGGTGCATCTCCAGGAGCGGGAAGCCGTAGCGGAAGGCCGCCATGCCGAGCCAGTACCCCTCGTCGGCCCGCGCGGTCTCGTGGGCCGTGGCGATCTGCTGCTTCAACGTCTGCGCGTCCATGCGGACTCCGATCCGGTACACCAGGAGAGGGCACAAGCGCTTACAACGGTCATCGCGTTCCGCTATGTCCGCAACCGCTCCGGGGGACCGTGGGGTGGCAGGGGAGGGGCGTCACCCGTTCGGCCCCGCCTCCATTGCGGCCCCCCGGGCCGACGGAAAGGCTCGTGCACACCGCCTGCCGTGGCGGGTGGAGCGGGGCCGGTGCGGAGGAGGCTGCGATGGGTGACGCCGTCGGACAGATGCTGGCGTCGGCGGTGGGCATCGCCATCAGCCCCTTGCCGCTGATCGCGGTGGTGTTGATGCTCGCCACCCCGCGCGGCAAGACCAACGGTACGGCGTTCACGCTGGGCTGGATGCTCACCCTCGGAGTGGTCACCACCGTGGTCGTCCTCGTCGGCTCGGGCGCCGGCGCCGACGACGCGGGCACACCCGCCGACTGGACGTACTGGCTCAAGCTCGCCCTCGGTGTGCTCTTCCTGCTCATGGGCGCCAAGCAGTGGAAGGACCGCCCCAGGGAGGGACAGGAGCACACGCTGCCCGGCTGGATGCGGGCGATCGACCGCTTCACCCCGGGGAAGGCGGCCGGCCTCGCGGCCCTGCTGTCCGGTGCCAACCCGAAGAACCTCGTCCTCGCGATCGGCGGCGCGGCCTCCATCGCGAGCAGTCCGGCCGGCGTCGGCGGCAAGGCCGCCGCCGGCGTCCTGTTCGTCCTGATCGGCTCGGCCTGCGTCCTGTTGCCCCTGCTCGTGTACGCCTTCGGCGGCAGCAGGTCGGCCGCGGTGCTCGGCGGCTGGAAAGCGTGGATGGGCGAGCACAACAGCGCGATCATGACGGTGGTCCTCACCGTGCTCGGCGCCAAGTACATGGGAGACGCGATCAGCGGACTCGCCTCGTGAGTTTTCCCGCTCATCGCGCGGACGAAAGCCGAGCCTCGGCCCGCCGAAGCCCGCCGACGTCGGCTCGCTGACCTCCCGTACCGTCCTCATGGTCACATCCCCCCAGCTGATTCCGCTCGTCCCATGAGTCGGTGACAGTGAAGGCCAGGGCGTGGACGGCCGCTGATAGCTTCTTGCGATGAGCGAGCGACTGCCGAGCGGCGGCACCGAACTGTCACCCGACGAGTTCGAGGCCCTCGACGCCAGGTGGTCGTCCAGTTGGACTCCGGGCGAGGTCGCGCGGCGACTGGCCGGGGTCAGCGTGCCCTGGTGTGTGGCGGCAGGCTGGGCGCTGGACCTGTTCCGGGGCGCACAGACGCGCGTTCACGGGGACATCGAGATCGCGATTCCGGAAGCAGGCTTTCCCGAGGTCCGCAGCCGCTTCCCCGGATACGTCTTCGACGCGGCGGGCAGCGGCCGGATCTGGGAGGACGCCCCGCCGAAGACACTGGCCGCCGTCCACCAGACATGGCTCCGCGATCCGGCCACCGGCCATTACCTGCTCGACGTGTTCCGGGAACCGCACGACGGCGACACCTGGATCTGTCGGCGGGACGAGGCGATCCGGCTCCCGTACCGCGAGATCATCCACCACACCCCGGACGGCATTCCGTATCTGGCGCCCGAACTCGTGCTCCTGTTCAAGGCCAAGCACGCCCGACCAAAAGACCAGAGGGACTTCGACGCGACCGTCCCGCATCTGACCCGGGCGCAGCGCGCGACCCTGGCGGAGCTGCTGGCCCGCGTACACCCGGGGCACGCCTGGCTCACGGATCTGTAGCAGGGGTCGGCCGGTGCAACAGCGCACACGGGTAGTCCGGTTGTGAACCGGGTGGTGAGCGGGGGCGCACTTTTCGCGGACGTCGTAGCCAGCCGAAACCGTGCGATAGCGTGACGGCGAAATCACGCTCTGTGCGCGCACGTAGGCGGGCATAGAGCGGCCCCCGGAGGTGCGCGAACACCCACCCGAGGGCCTAACACCCCCAGTGGCAGGAGCCCACTAGAAATGCTGCGTCATGTTATCGCGCCCTCTTCGGGCTGGACCAAGGCCCCGCACACGGTCGTACGCGACCGGCGGATGAACAGCGATGCGAAGATCCTCCTCCTGTACGTCCAGGGCCTCCCCGACTCTGCCACGGCACGCCCGCTCGGCGAGCTGGCACGGAAACTGGAGATGAAGGGGCGCCCGTACCAAGCTGCCAAGAAGCAACTGATGGAGCACGGTTACGTCCACGAGTGGCGGGCCCAGGCCGATGGCGGACGCTGGACGACGGAGCAGCTGTTCACGAACACGCCGCTGACGAGCGCCGAGGCGAGGATCGTGCGGGCGACGCTGGAGCCGGACGGCAGGCGCTCGCCTGGAGTGGCGGTTGCCGTTCCGCCGCCGGGTAAGCGGAATCCGACGGTCGGCGGACCGACCTCCCGGACGGCCGGTGGCTATGAACCGGAGGAAGACCACAGTGATAAGACCACTCCCCACCCACCCTCCGAAGCGGAACGACCGGAGCAGCGCCGAGCGCAACCGGAACCGAGGCCGGAGCCGGAACCGACACGGGAACCGGAACCGGAACTGACACGGGAGCCGACACCGGAACGGACACGGGAACTCCCACCCGCAGCGGCCGATTCCACCTCGGCACCCCGCACTGCCCCGGCATCCCACACTGCTCCGGCCCCCCACCCCGCTTCCCGACTGGCCAAGGCGGAACAGCTGCTGCTGTCGCTGCGCCACACGCACCGCGACCTGTTGCTGGGCGTGGGGGAGGCGCGCGGGCTGGCGGTGGAGGCGGTGAAGTGGCTGGAGGGCGGCTTGTCGGAAGGGGATGTACGGCACGCGCTCCTGGCCGCCAGGCCCGAGGAGGGGGTGCACTCGGCGGTGGGCTTCCTGCGCCACCGCTTGATCCACAAATGCCCGGTGACCCCGCTGCCGGCCCCGCCGCCCCCGCCGCCCGTCAGGGAGCTGATCGCCTGCGCGGGCGAGGGGGAGGAGCACGTCTTCCGCCCGCTGGGCGACGAGACGCTGTGCGCGGACTGCCGGAGGGCGGCGGCGTACGCGAGCTGGATGGTCGACACGGACACGTACGACTTCCCCGAGGACATGACCTGGAGGCAACGCGTCGAGGCGGTACGGAGGGCGGACGCGCTCCGAGCCGCGAACTCACCCCAGGACGACGCGGGCGGCGACGGGCAGATGGTCGCTGCCGGTGGCGGGCAGGGTGCGGATGTGGCCGACGGTGGCGGAGCGGGCCATGACCTGATCGATCCGGGCCAGCGGGAGGGAGGCGGGGAAGCTGAAGGCGAAGCCCCGCTCGGCCACGTTCAGGCGTGAGGTGAGAGGGTCCAGCCCCCGGTCCTCCACGGCCCCGTTGAGATCCCCGAGCAGAATCACCGTATCGACGGCCTCGGCGGCGATGGCACGCCCGAGCAACTCGGCACTCTCGTCTCTCCGTTCGGACGCGAGCCCACCCGCCCCGACCCGGACGGAGGGCAGATGGGCGACGTACGCCGCGACGTCCCCGTACGGCGAATCGACGACGGCACGGACGCCACGGCTCCACCCTTCCGCGATGCTCGGGGGCTTGATGTCGACGACCCGCTCCCCGCTGAGCGGGTATTTGGACCAGAGCCCGACGGTGCCCCGGACGACATGATGCGGATAGTCCGCGGCGAGAGCCTTCTCGTACACGGACAGCTGCGGGACCACCAGCTCCTCCAGCGCGACGAGATCGGCCCCGGCCTCGATCAGGGCCCGGGCGGTCGCCGCCGGATCACGGTTCTCGTCGCTGACGTTGTGCTGTACGACGACGAGCTCCCGCCCACCGCCTTCCGCACCGGGCAGGAGCAGCCCACCGAAGAGATGCACCCACACCCCCACGGGGAGCAGCACCGCCACCAGCGCGACGGCGGACCGTCGCACCAGGGCGAGCACCAGCAACAGAACGATGATCACGCCGGCCCACGGCAGGAAGGACTCCAGCAGACTCCCGACCCGTCCGACACCGTTGGGCACACCCCGGTGAAAAGCCATCATCCCGGCCAGCACCACGGCAAGCACGGCGAGGACGCGTCCCCGTCGGCCGTCTCCCGCTCCAGGAACTTCCTCCCCCGTCACCGACGCCACACCGGGGCCTGCCTGCTCCACCATGTCTTTTCCATCCGCTTGGTCCCGCTTACAGGACGAGTGACCGGGCGAACAGGGTTCCTGCCTCCCCTCGCGATCTGAAACAGGGAGCGGTGGAACAGGAGATCAGGGCCGCATTTGATTTGGCCCACGGCAGCCGGACATCATGTCGGCTCAACCCGAGGTGTCCGGGACACGGGACCACGGGGAACGGGGATATCGGGGACAGCGGGGAGAATTTCTACGGTGGCGTGGGGCGAATGGGAGCAAATCAAAGCTGACGTCGCGGTGAATGGTTCGGCGCACATGCAGCTGAACCAGGCCCCGGCGGAGGGCGGATCCACGGGCGGCGCGACTGCGGGCGATCTGAAGTCGAACAGGAAGACGTGGGTGAAGGCCGGTGAGGGAGTCACCGGTCTCAAGGGCGGCGTCGGCAAGGCGCTGGCCAAGCTGGCCGACGGGCAGTCGGGGCTGGGGGACACCGCCGGGTCGCAGAGCGCGGCGGCGCAGAAGGAGCTCTACGACTCCTGGAAGAAGTACGTGGGCGATGTGAGCGCCCGCTGTGAAGCGTTGGGTGGACTTCTGCGGGGAGCGGGCCACGATCTGTCGAAGTCCGACGAGGAGGCCAAGGCGGAGCTGGAGAAGCTCAAGGTGAAATACGAGGACACCGAGCCCGTCGGTGGCCAGGCGAAGGAGAAGTGAGCCCGGTCATGGACCTTGCGACACTCAAAGCCTTCAAGCCGTCGGAGTACGAAGAGGCCGCGGACGGCTATCGGACGACCGGTGATATGGCCTCCGAGGCCAAGGACGCGATCGACAACCGGATCAGTGTGGAACTCCGCAACCAGCTGGAGGGTGAAGCGGCGAAGGCAGCGGTCGAGGAACTCAAGAGCCTCTCGAAGAACTTCCATTACACGCAGACCGAGTGCGGCCTGGTGAGCACCGCGCTGAATGGCTTCGCCTTCGACATCGCGGTGGCCAAGCGCAAGCTGGAAGCGGCCATGGAGGACGCACGGGCCGACGGCTGCACGGTGAACGCGAACGGCTCCGTCTCGTATCCGGCGGGCAGGAAGCCCGGTGACGAGAAGACGGCGGACGGCGGGACGGTGACCGGGAGCGCGGGAGGCAGCCCGACATCCGACGCGCTGGAACGCCAGGCGATCAACATCCACCCGAACCCGTACTACGGCAGGGCGATGACCTACGCGAACCGGATCGCCGACGCCCTGGAAGAGGCCACGGAAGCGGATACGAAGTGGGCGCCGAAGCTGCGCGCACTGAAGGCCGACGACGACTTGACGGTCTCCGACCGGGACTGGGCGGACGCGCAGTCGGACACGGGCGGCGTCCGCGAGGCGGGCAAGGCCTACACCGACTCCCTGCCGGAGCCCCCGAAGAACGGCAGCCCGAAGGACAACGCGGCCTGGTGGAAGGGCCTCAACGCGGACGAGCAGTCGGCCCACCTGGCCTTGAACGCCGCTGCGGTCGGAGCGCTGGACGGGCTTCCCGCCGTGACCCGTGACGAGGCCAACCGCATGGTCTTCGCGGAGAAGCGCGGCGAGTACGAACAGGCCCTGAAGGCGATCCCGGCGGCGCCAACGAAGTACACGTACATCAACACCGCCAGAGGCCCGGTCAGGGTGCACTCCGACGAGTACATGGAGTGGGATGACAGATACAGCGACAGGAAAAGGGAGCTTGAGGGCTACCTCAAGGGGATGGACCAGATCCAGGACCGCTTCGACCGGACCGGCGTGCGCGGCCTCCCCGAGGCGTACCTGCTTGGCTACGACCCTGTGGGTCACTCTGACGGAAAAATCATCCTGGCGAACGGGAACCCTGACACCGCAGACCATACGGCCGTATATGTGCCGGGAACTAAAGCCAACATCGAGAAGATCGCTGAGGGCCCTGGCTTGGGTGACTTGGGTAGAAGCGAGAGGCTGTGGGCGGAAAGTGGAATGATGGCTCCCGATAAGAGCTTTTCCACTATCACTTGGCTCGACTACGACGCTCCCGACAAGGTAGTAGGCGAAGCCACTCGGGGGTCGTACGCAGAAGATGCCGGCCCGACGCTGCGCAGCTTTATGGAAGGAAACAAGGCCGCACATGAAGCCAACCCCGGAGACCCCGGCCACACGACGCTAATTGGGCACAGCTATGGAACCACTGTTGTGGGCGTTGCCGCCCAGTCGGACATCGGGCCGGTCGGGGAATTCGGGCCCACCCCACGGATCGCTGATGATGTGATCGTTGTTGGCAGTCCCGGCGTGCAGGCCGACCATGCGGCGGATCTAGGAGTCGGCGCCCAGCACGTGTGGGCCATGGGTGGCCCTGGGGACGACCAAATCGTCCGCCAAGGGGGCCGCTTGGTCGGACTCGGCGACAATCTGACGATCCCCACCGACGAAGGCTTCGGCGGGAACATCATGAAGAGCGACTCGGCTGATCATGGTGGGTTTTGGGATCCTGAATCAACCAGCCTCAGAAATCAAGCGGCCGTGATTGCGGGAAAATATGATCGAGTCCAGCATGACTAGCAAGACACGCAAGGCTGCAGCCTGCGTAACCCTCTTCTGCTCGCTTCTTTTGGGGTGTTCCGGGATGAACGAGAATGGCGCCGACGCTCCGGTGCGTGCCAGTTCCGAAGTGCAGGACGAGGTCGAGAAGGTTTCGAGCTCGATCCTGGAAATCCTTTCGCTGCAAGCGAAGATGACCGAAGCGGGTGCCATGATCTCTCCGTGTGAGGGAGGAACGGTTCGAGCACATCACCCCTGGGGCGTCTACGGGCCTCCCGCCGAGAAGCTGGAGGAAGCAATGGAAAGATTGCGAGGCCAGCTGCCCAAGAAGGGGTGGAAGATCGTAAAGGACGGCCCAGATGACAGTCAGGGGAAGAGTCCGCAAATTGTTGCCGATTCGGCCGATGGGAAATTCTCCGTCGATGCCCGTTTCCATGGCAGGCAGAGCGACGATCCGGCCCAACTTGAGGTCACCGTTCAATCAGCGTGCTTCCGCCCTGAGGCTGGATCCACGTCCTGAAGTTCCAGTCTGGGTGCGGACAGGGCGAACCCACTTCGCGAAGGGCAAGGCACCAAGCCTGAACCTGATGGTGGTGTCCGGCTGCTACCAGGTCCCGGACGGCGAGAAGGTCGACCGGTTCTGAGGATGCCGCAGTGACACCGGAGCGGCGTGAGGCAGCTCGTGCTGCGGTCACGCCGCCCGGTTCGGTCGGCTCCTCGTTCAGCGGATCAAGTGGTGTACTCCTTCTCCGATACGGCGGCTCGGACCAGGAACCGAGCGAAGTCGTCCACATCGAGACCGGCCAGGTGCTCGACCAGCGCGTGACGGACGTCCCGCACACGTTGGGGAAGCTGCTGCCCTGTGATCTCGCCGGGAAGGATGACGCGCCGGAAGGCGTCACTCTCGATCACACCGCCGACGAGCTTCTCCGCGACCCAGAGCGGCGTGCGTTCCCGGATCGCGAACGTCAGGTGGATGCTGCGGGCCTGCGCGTCGAGCGTATGAGGGTTGTGAACCCACCCTCTCGGCAGGAGCAGGGACTGACCCGGTTGGAGATCGACCTCCAGATCTGGGCCCGCGACCTCCCACTGCGGGACGAAGTCGGGGTCCCAGACGCGGAAGGATTCCTGGTACTCCCGCATCGGGGAGGGAAACATCGGGCGCCAGAGCTGCCACCGCTTGATGCCCGCGATCTGCACGATGACGGCCATCTGCTGGTCCCAGTGGTGGAGCAGACCCTGAGAGCCGGGTGGGGTCACGAAAGCGTGCAGGTAGTTGCTGTAGCCGGTCTCCCGCTGGATGCCGCGGGAGACGTCAGCCAGGAAAGGGACGACCCGCTGGAGGTTGCCGAGCCGGATCGTGTGCCCGTCCTCGTAGAGGCTCCGCAGCTTCGCCGGGTCGGTCCGGCCCGCCGTGCGGTGGCGGTCGGGGTGCAGCGCCGTGCCGTCACTCACGACGGCGATCTCGTCGGCGGGCACGCACCCGGTTTCCAGGTAGTGGTCGATGCTCTCCGGGGTGATCACACGGTCGAGCTCGCCGGCCTCGCGTTCGTACACGCATGGCTTGTCCGGCCAGGTGGTCAGGAGCGCTGTCACGCCCGGTTCGGGCAGTAAGAGGTTGAGTGACACGGATGGCTTCCTCGCTTCACGTCACCGAAGGGGTACGGAGGTCAGGCGGGCGGGAGGGGGCAGGGGAGCCTGGGATGGTGGTGGTTGAGGCAGCACACCACCGAGAAGGAGATCAGGCTCTGGGACTTGGTGTAGTGCACCCAGCAGACGTCGACCCCTCGGGGCAGCGAGTCCATCGCGTGCGCGATCTTGTGTTCGAGGGTGACGTAGGCGCGGCCGCCGTCGTCCCTCTCCGCAGGGGGATTCGCCTCGTACGTGCTCTTCAGCCAGGTGACGGCGCCCACCACACGGGTCCAGGTGCGGTCCGTAGCCGCCTGGTCCTGCCGCATGAGCCAGTGCCCGGTCATGAGGGGCGGCAGCGTCGAGGCGACGAAGGCCCGGGTCTGCTCGGAGTTCAGTTCCACACCCGGACGGCGTAGGGCCTCCTGGCCGTACGCGTCCCTGCTGCCGGTCCACGGACCGTATCCGTGCCAGTGTCCTGACCAGGTCATCTGCGCCCTTCGCTGGGGGAGACGGGCCGGTCCGGAGCCTGTCCGGTCCGGCCCACTGTGTGGTGCTTCGTGCTCAGGAAGGGAGCCAGATTAGAGCGTCAGACCCCTCGTCCTGACCCACCCGGTGGCGAAGTCGTCGAGCTCGGCCTCGGTGAAGCGCAGCTCCCTGCCCGCGGGCTTGCTGTCACGGATGACGAAGGAGGCCTCCGCCCCGGGGATCGCGGCGAGGCTCACGCAGGTCTCGTTGGAGCCGCCGGCGTTGCCGCCGCAGTAGATGGCGAAGGCATCGGCCGGCGGGATCGGCAGTGCGTAGAGGTTTCCGTTCATGGGAGGGTCCCTTCGGTGCTGATGTCGCGGAGATTCGGTCTCCGCACCGTCGTGCTCCTGGCCCCGCCCGGCTGCCGACCGTCCATGGAGACAGCCGGGCGGGAGTCTGTGAGGCTGATGGGGTGTGCTGTTCAGCCCTGCGGCGCGTGGAGGGGCGCGGTGCCTGGCTACCGGCCTGACCACACCGCCGCGATGATCGACGAGCCGATGGCGGCAAGGCAGACGACGTATCCGATCTGCCGGGCTCGCTCGCTCACCGCCCCGCGCCTCGCCCTCGCCCCGGAACCGGCCGTACAGGAAGGGGCGGTCGGGACGCGATCGCTCTTCCCGCATCATCGGCATCGTTCATCGCAGCGAGCTTCCGGAGAACCCGGGCCAGCGCGCGGACGTGGGAGTGGACCTCATGCGACAGGGCTTCCGGAGCCGGAGAGTTGTCGAGGAGGTGGGTGACCTCCAGGAGGTAGCCACGGTCAGTCCCACTCATGCCTCGCGCCCCGACCGACAGAGCGTCGGCGAGGGCTAACGCCCGGCCGCGCAAGGAAACTGCCGCGTCGTCGAGTTCCGCGCGGGTGGTCGTACCGAGCCGGAAGGCCAGTACGCGCCGCACCTCGTGCTCCGTGTCCACCTCCTCACCTGCCGATACCGCCCTGGGGCGGCCTGCGCCTGCGGCGCTGCCTGTCTTCATCACGTCGGTCACTAGGCATCTCCGCTCATGGCCGCTTTTGATCGCGTTCTGTGTAGAGATAACTGCGCGCCGTGCTCATCCCGGTACCGTTGGAGACAGGCGTAACCGTGAAAGCCATGAATTTCCGGGGAGTTGGTGTGCCCGTGCCACCTAGGAGCGACCGCAACTCAGGCCTTGAGAACCTTCTTGAACAGGCTGGATGGTCCCGGACGCAGCTTGCGAACGCCGTGAATCGCACAGCCGGAGAAGCGGGTCTGGCGTTGAAGTACGACCAGTCCGCCGTTTCGCACTGGCTGAGCGGGACGCAGCCGCGAGCGCAGGTCCGGCCAGTGATCGTCGAAGTGCTCGAACGGAAGCTCGGCCGTCCGGTGACTTACGCCGAAGCGGGCCTGCGCTCGCCGAAGCCGAGCCCGGCAGCAAACTCCGCGGACACCACAGACTCCCTCTTGGACCTCGGAAGGGCTGACATGGACCCCTCACGGCGCGGAGTTGTCGCAGCAGGCCTGTACTCGGCTGCCCTTGCCGTCCCTCTCTTCGCAGGTGAGGCCTACGCCGAGGAACGGGAACGTTCGGTCCGGCCGACCGGGCGCATCGGCGCGGCAGAAGTGGCGACCGTCCGCACGATGACGGACCGCATCGCGGACATTCTCGACGAGCTCGGCGCAGGACACGCTCGACCCATGGCCGCCGCGTTCCTCGTCAACACCGTCGCGCCGTACCTGCGCGCTTCCGCCACCGGACCGGTTCGACGCGACATGCTCTCCGCCGCGTCCGACCTGACCTACCTCACCGGCTGGATGGCCATGTACGAGCGGGCCCACGGCCTCGGCCAGCAGTATTACGTGAAGGCGTTGCGCCTCGCGCAGGAAGCATCCGACCACGCGACGTACTGCCGTACCTTGCGCGGCATGAGTCTCCAGGCATCCCATCTGCGGTACGGCCAGCGGGCCCTGGAGCTCGCCGACTCGGCAGCTGAGGCGGCACCGGATGCAGGGCCTCGCTTGGTGGCCTTCCTTCGCGGACAGCAGGCCCACGCCTCCTCGATGGTCGGAGACCGCCGCGCCGCCTTTGAGAGATTGCGTGAGGCGGAGTCCGCGCTCTCCCAAGCCGATTCCAGGCGGGAGTCGATCGGAGGCTACGACCAGGCCGCCTACCAGTTCCACGTGGCCCACGTTCTGTACGAGACACGTGACCTGCCGGGCTCCATCGCAGCGCTGAAGACCTCACTCCGCGCGCAGCCCAAGCAGGAGAGGCAAGGGCGACTCCACGCCAACGCGGTCATGGCGCAACGGCAGTTCGAGTTCGGCCATATCGAGGAGGCTTGCACCACGTGGGGCACCTTTCTCGACGACTACGTAGGGCTTTCCTCGGCACGCGGTGACGAGCACTTCACAACCATGCGCAAGCGCATCGCGCCGTACGGCAAGATCCGGGCTGCACGCGAGCTCCAGGAGCGGTCGCGGCAGGTGGCGGGGATGAAGGGATAGATCCTCTCCTCGACTGCGGGTGCAGCTCGGCTCCCACGCGCACTGGAAGCCCTTCGGGAGAGGCGCTGTACGTGGCCGGCTCGGTCATGCCGTTCACGGTCGGGCGCCCGGCCGTGAACGGCCACGGCCGATATTCGTGAAGATTCTCGTGAGCGCGCGGTGATCCCTCGACATCCACGCGGGCCGTCGGACAACCTTGGGACACCGGACGGAGCACCCTTCGAGGTGGGAGGCGGCTGTGATGGCACGGCAGTTGCGGTTCAACGGCATGGGCAGCGGTGGTACGGGATGGTCATCTGTCTATGAGGACGCGGCGAGCGGAGAGGTTATCGTTCACGGGCCGCCGTTGACCGATGTCGACGATATCGCCCAGCTCCAGCACCTGTCCGAGGGCGAGGTCGCGGTGGTCGTACCGCGTGAGCTGTTGGTCGACTGGACGCCGAAAGGCGCGACCCGGCAGGCTCGGATCCTCGACCTGGACGAGTTCGAGGGCCTGTTCCGTACGTTCAGCCACTCGGCCTGGCGGTTGGAGACCCGGCGGCGCTTCGCCAGTGACGAAGCCACGGACACCTACCGCCAGTTCGTCGAGACCGGCAGTGTCGACTGGTCCGTGGAGGACCCGTACTGCGAGCTGATCCGTTCCCAGACCGAGCAGGGCAAACGTGTCGAACGGGTACGGATCGTTGATCAGCCGCCGACCACAGGGCAGCTCTACCTTCTGAACAACGCGAAGCGGAACAGTGGTCTGGGGGAAGACATCCGGAACCTGTGGCGAGTGGATGCCGATCGTCTCCAGCTTCCGGCCGAGGATGTCTGGTTGTTCGACAGTCGGCTCGCCGCAAAACTCCGCTTCGACGACGATGACCACCTCGTGGACGTCGAGTTGATCACTGAGCCGGCCGAAGTCGTCCGATACTCCGTCATCCGTGATGCGGCGTGGCACCACGCGGTGCCCTACGAAAAGTTCGCGGCGCGGCTGAGCGACAGCGAGTAAGGGCCGAAAAAGCAGACGCAAGGAATGTGCCCGCATTCGCAGCCAGAAAGGCAGCCGCGCGGGCGGCAGATCAGCCCTGACGGCGTGATCGAGAACGGTTCATGCCCCAAGGCGTCCATCCTGAAGGGCCGACACGAAAGAAGCCCATGAGGTCGGCCGGAAAAGCAGCGAGCCCCCTTCCACGGCTTTCGAGTCGCGTATCGCCGTCGCTTCGCCGAGGCGCGCGGCCTCTACACACTCGGTGGTATTGCCGCCGCTGTACGAGGACTTGAACCAACTCTGGGCATCGCCGGACGGGGTGGAAGGCATTCTTCAGATCTCCTTGCAGATGCGTTCGATTACAGCTGATGATGCGGCCATGTCGAGTGCTTGCGCGCGCAGGTAGTCGAACGCGAGCCGGTACCGGTCGAGTTCGTGGTTCTTCTCCATGAACACCGAGCCGACATGGAGATCTACGTAGACGACATCGAGTGACGGTTCCGCCCCTCCCAGGATGACGAAGCTTCCCAGAGCAGCCGCGTGTGCACCCTTGGAGAACGGGAGGACCTGGAGGGTGATGCCCGGCGACTCGTTCGCCCTGAGGAGGTGATCGAGCTGCTCTCGCATGATCGCGGGCGACCCGACCACGCGCCGGATGACCGACTCGTCCAGGATGGCCCAGAGGTGCGGAGGGCGTTCGCGGGCGAGGATCTCCTGGCGCTTCATGCGGATATCGACGAGCCGCTCGACTTCCTCTGGTGCCAAGCGCATCTCATTGGCCCGCTGAATCGCGGTGCTGTACCCCCGCGTCTGCAAGAGCCCTGGTACGTACATGCAGGAGAAATGGTCCTCGCGCACCGCCTCGTCTTCCAGCGTGAGGAGGAGGTTCATGTCGGCCGGGATCGAGTCGCTGAACGGCCCCCACCAGCCCTGCCGTTTCGCATCTTTGGCGAGAGCTACGACCGCGCACCGCTCGGCCTCCGTCGCGTCGTACTGCCGGCACAGGGCGTCGACGATGGGCCACTTCACCGGGCCCTCCTGAGTCTCGTAACGACTGACTGTGGCCTTCGATACGCCCACCAGCCGACCAGCCTCCTCAAGGGTCATGCCTTTGCTTGCTCGCAGCTTCCGCATCATCGCGCCGAGCTGCCGCCGACGCGTGGTGGTCGTCCTGACGGGCATCGAAGGCTCTTTCCCTAGCTGCAAACCGCGGTCTGGGTGTGCAACAAGGCTAAAGCCAGGTCGGGTTAGGCACGGGTCATTCACCCGATCGAGGCCTGTGAGAAGTTACATGGCGAGACTTCTCGCTGGCATACTCGCCATCGGAGTACTACACAGCGTCGCCGTATGTAAGCGGTGGGCGCAGATCCGCCATGGCGTGAGGGGAGAGTCGGCATGTGCCACTGCGAGAGCGAGGAAGCATGGCCTCGATATGTGGTGCCGTTCGAAGCGGCGCCAGCCCAGCTGTCCGAGCTGCGCCGAGCGGTGAGATCTCAGCTCGGCTCGTGGGGTGCGTCAGCTCTCACGGGGGAGGCCGAACTCGTCGCTACTGAGCTGGGGGCCAACGTCATCAAGCATGTCGGCCGGGACGTTGCCGCCTCGCTCGTTCTTGAACTGAGGGAGGGGCGAGTCCGGCTTGAGGTCCATGACCGGAGCCGTGCCCTGCCGACGCCCTTGGCTGAGGCCTGTGCGGACAGTGATGAATGCGGCAGAGGTCTGCACCTCATCGCCGCGATGGCGCAGGACTGGGGGGCAGCCCGCACGGCAACCGGGAAGGTCATCTGGTGTGAGCTCTCCTTGAAGCCGGCAGAGTGCGAGGGCCGCATGAGGCGTGTGGCTGCGGTGCTGTCGGTGTACGGCCAGCGCAGCGGTACGTCGAGTCTCGACCTGGCCGCGCTTGACGACACGGTTACCGACGTCATTACTGACCTGCTCCATTGGCTTGCTGTCCAGGGAGGAGACCCGGACGGCGCCCTTGGCCGTGCTCAGATGCACTACGAAGCCGAGGCTGCCTAAGGTGATGCCAAGTCAAGTTCAGTCCTCCTGAGCCGCTGCGGTGAGCAGGAGGCCGGCGTCTGAGTACTGCTCGCTGTTGTGAAGTGCGGACGCGATATTCAGTACCGCCTGTGCGTCGCGACGGGCTGCGTTCGTGATCACTTGATCTGCTGCTTCCTCCAGACCGACCGCTCGGCATTGAGCGACGAAAATCTGGACATCGCGGGCAGAGAGCGTGGTCGCGGCGCTCCACATCATGACGTCGGCGTCTCTCGACCGGCCAGCAGACAGGCTCTCGGCGAGCGTCCTGATCTCCGGCCAGGCGACATCAGCAGGTGTGGTGAGGTGCCGGTCCCCCCCTCGGAGGGGGACCGGCACCTTTGCTTGTGCCGGTGCCCGCGGAATGCTGTGGCGCAGAGTCGAAAGCCGGACGCGGGGTCGGCGGGGTCGGCGGCGGACGGGCTTGGGGGCCGGCGAACCTGTCACCGTCGGCTGAGGCTCGGAGGAACGGACAGCGGCTTCGGTCGAACCGGCAGCGCAGCACTCACAGTGCTTCATCAGAGCCTTGTCGCGGAGTTCCAGCAGCAAGGGCAACGAGCAGGGCATAGGCCTCGATGACGTTGCCGCCTCGTCGTCGAGGATCTTGTAGAGCTTCTCGACGTGCTCGGCTTCGGGAATCCGGCCGCCGTTGAAGTGGTTCGAGAGCGATGTCGGGGCCAGGTACACGTCCCCGGCGATCTGCGCCTGAGTGCGGTCGCTGACCTCGCGGACTTTTCGCAGCATCAGAACGAAAGCGCGTTGAGCGGGGGGAACCGAGCTGCGCAGCTCTTTCCACTTGTGGGATCTCTTCGGCAAGCTCTGCTCCTCAAGAGTGCAGCCGCGCCACTAGTACAGGTCAGTGCGATTGTCCGTCTCACGATGCGGCTGGGGAAGCGGGACGGGTTTTCCGTCTGCCCTCGAAACTCCGTCAGGGCTGGCACTGGGGTGCCCACAACGGCCATGGTGTCTCTCACCAGGACCCTCGCGGACTGCCGCCCGGGACTTGGCGCCTGTCGAAGCACCTGAAGTCTGAAGCGAGGAGACCCTGATGACTCTGCCGTCGTGGACGGACACCAAGTTCGGCACCATGAAGCGCGCCGCCTTGTGGCTGGTCACCGTCGTAGGCGAGGGCAACGTCTTCACGAAGGAAGACGTAAAGGGTGCCTTTCCGGGGGTGAGCCAGGCCGACCGGCGGGTGCGCGACCTCCGCGACCACGGCTGGCAGATCGACACCAACCGTGAGGACGCGGGCCTGGGACAGCACGAGCAGCGCTTCGTGAAGCCGGGACTCCCGGTCTGGGAACCCGGCAAAGCAGCGAAGTCCGGGACCTCCGTCACGCAGACGCAGCGCCGGGATGTTCTGGCGCGTGACGGACACCTCTGCCGTTCCTGCGGAATCGCCCCCGGAGAGGTGTACGCCGGCAGCTACGAAGCCGCGCAGCTGGACATCGCCCGACGGGTGGTGAAGCAGTCGGCAGGCGGCGAGCAGGTCGAGCTGGTCGCGGAATGCAAGCGGTGCCGTGTCGGCGGCCGTGGGCAGGCAGCCGATCTGAGTGTGATTCTGGGCCGCGCGGGCCGCCTTGGATCATTGGAACGCGGCCTTCTCCTTCGCTGGATCGAGCAGGACAAGCGCGAGTTCAGCGCCGCCGAAGAACTCTGGGCCGTCTACCGGACGCTTCCGGCTGAGTCGCGGGCCAAGTTCCGTGAGGCCTTGTCCTAGCCCGCTTGTATGTGACGGATGGCGAACGACCGGCGCTGCCGCACCGGCCGGCGCCTGAGCTGCTTCCCCTCAGCACAGAAAGAGAACTGACGATGAGTAAAGACTTCGGGCGCCCGCCGCTTGCCGCCGAGATCCAGGATTTGGTGAAGGGCCGTTTGAAGGAGCGCCTGGACGCCGGCGGGGTTCAGGAAACGCTCCGCATCGAATGGCGGGGCCAGCCGACCCAGGTTGAAGTCATCGATATGCCGGTGAGCGCGCTGTACTACAACCCGGGAACGCACCGGATCCGTGCCCAGCGCACCCACGACCCGGTGCGCGACCGGGGTCTGGACGAGGACGCGTTCAGCAGGGACAGCCAGGACTACCTTCATTTTCTGCTGAGGGCACTGCCGTCAGACCCGTCCAAGCGGGACCCGGACTTCGACGCTCTCCTGGAGAGCCTTCGCGATTTCAAGCAGAACGACCCCGGGCTCATTACGCGGGACGGCATTCTCGTCAATGGGAACACCCGGCGGGCAGCGCTCCAGGATCTGGGCGAACCCAACATCCGAGTCGGAGTCCTCCCTTCTTCCTGCACGTGGGACGACATCAACCGAGTTGAGCTGGCGCTTCAGCTGCGCAAGGACCACCGGCGTGACTACTCCTACATCAACCGCCTGCTGGCCATCGAGGAGCAGATCGGCCTGGGCCGTACGGCTGCCGACATTGCCCGGGAGTTCCGGACGACCGTGCGCGTCTGCGAGCAGGATCAGTGGATTCTCGCGACTCTCAACGACCTGGTCGAGCGGAGCAGGACCGGCGGTGCGCAGTTGCGGCTGCTCGACTTCGAAGATCACCAGGAGAAGCTGAAGGAGCTTCACCGGCGTTGGGCCAAGGAGTCGGCGTCCAGCCAGGAGAAGGCTGACCTGATGAAGGAGAGCCGGCTGACCGCGATCATTCTCGGATTCTCGAAGACCGATGTACGGCTCATCGAACCGGACTTCAAATCGCGGTACCTCGACACCCGTCTCCCCGAGGCCGTCAGGTCTCAGGTGCCGGCCGCTGCTCCTGCCGCGACGGTGGCGATCCCGGGGCTGAACCGTACGGTTCGTGCTGCTGATCCCAAGGTCGCCGAAGCGCGTGCGCTCACCGATTCCGTTCTCAGGGTGAAGGCCGTGGAGGCGGCGGGTGACAACGCCTCGCTGGAACAGGTTGCCGAGGCCGCCAAGACCATCACCGCGGTGAAAGCGGCGGTGGAAGAGGCTCTGGAGCCTGCGGGAAAGGATGCCCGAGTCCGGAAGCGGAAGCAGGCTGCGCCTGACCGGATCGTGGATGCCTGCCACGACATCGACCAGTGCATCACGGACCTCGTTCTTTCCCGCGCGTCGCGGAGCCTCGACGAGGAGATCTTCGATGAAGCGGTGCTCAAACTGCGCGAGAGCCTGGGCAAGCTGGCGATGGAGGCGGCCCGCAGTATCAAGGAGCCCGGGGACGGGGTCACCTGGCTGCTCGATGCCGCACGCAAGGAGGGCGGGGCGTGACAGGCCAGGCAGAACCGTCTCTGCGGATCGCCTTCGACGTGACCCGCACACGGGCAGTCCTCCGCGCTCAAGAGGGGCGTCAGTCTGATCTTGCTCAGTTGGCTTCCCGGTTCCCCGGTGGCGGGCAGCGAGGACCGCTGTCCGCGGAAATCGAGCTTGAGGCTTTTCTGGTCGGTCTTGGCGAACTCGGGACCTGGCCATCGCCCGGGGACGTCGAGTGGGATGACGAACTCGCCCAGTTGGTGGGTGGGGTCCTGGATGACGCGGACGCTGCTCAGCAACAGCTGGAGGGTGCCGGCGACGGCTCCCACCAGACCATCACTCACGAGGAGATTCCGGCACTTCTCGGAGCTGAATGGGCCGCGCCTCTCACTGATTTCCAGCAGCGTGACATCGCCCGGCTGCTGTCCCTCCGCCACGGAGCGAACTTCAGTGTGCCGGGGGCTGGCAAGACCCGCGTGGGGCTGGCGGTCTTCGCCGCGATGAGAGAGCGCGGAGAAGCCTTCAGACTGCTTGTTGTGAGCCCTAAATCGGCCTATGAATCATGGGAGTTCGAAAACTCCGTCTGCTTCAAGGAGCCGCTCCGCTTCGGTGTGATGGGCAGCAGCCCCGATGCCACCGCGGAGATCATGGTGATCAACTATGAGCGGCTCGACCGTTCGCTGGCGGCGCTGGCCTCCTGGCTGAGAGCAGCGCCGTCGATGGTGATTCTGGACGAGGCGCATCGCATGAAGCTGGGAACGCGGGGCATCTACGGTTCCGCCTGCATGGCGCTTGGCCCGCTCAGCAGACGCCGCCTCATCCTGACGGGTACACCGGCGCCCAACGGCGCCCGGGACCTGGAGAACCTGCTCTCGTTCGTCTGGCCTGGGCATGGCCGCCGCGTCGTCACAGGAGCTGTGGCCGGCGGCGACCTGGCGTACGCGAGCCAGGTGCTGCGCCCGTTGTTCACCCGCACCACGAAATCGGAACTCGGTCTGCCGCCCTTCGACCCGAAGATCCGGTACGTCGACATGCCCAGCCTGCATCAGGAGATCTACGACGCACTTGTGGGGCGGTACTCAGCTCGCGCCGAGGCGGCGCGTGATGACTTCGACGCCCTGGGCAAGGCCATGCTGCGGCTTCTGATGGCGGCGACGAGTCCCGCGCTGCTCGCTGAGGGCACCAGCCGGTACGAACCGCTGACCTATCAAGTACCCCCGCTGGATGTGCCGCACGGGGACTCCCTCTACACCCTGATGAGAGACCTTCCCAACTACGAGTTGTCCCCGAAGTACCAGGAGGCGCTCAGCATCGTCGCGGCCAACGCTGAGCAGGGGCGGAAGACGCTGGTCTGGACGACGTTCGTGCGCAGCCTCAGCACCATGGAGCGGATGTTCGCGGGCTATCAGCCGGCTGTGGTCCACGGAGGGACCCCCGACCGGGCGGAGGAGATCCGCCGATTCCGTGAGGATCCTGACTGTTCGGTGCTGCTGTCCAACCCGGCAACCCTGGGAGAGGGAATCAGCCTTCATCATGTCTGCCACGACGCTGTCTACGTGGACCGGGACTTCATGGCGGGCCGCTTCCTGCAGAGCCTGGACCGTATCCACCGGCTCGGGCTCGCGCCAGGCACGGAGACCAACGTCACGGTGCTGGCTTCGCGCGGAACGGTGGACGAGGTCGTCGCTCTGCGCCTCGAACAGAAACTGGAGTTCATGGGCAAGATCCTTGATGACCCGTCTGTCCAGCAGCTCGCTGACCTTCAGGAGGAGGCTCCGGTCGCTGGAGGGATGGACATGGCGGACGTCCGAGCGCTGCTGAGGCATGTCGATGCCGTCGCTGCCCGGTGACGGCACCCGCGAGGCGGCACTGCGCTGGCTGAGGTATCTGCGGATCGCCGACGTTCCCCGGGCGCGCACGCTCTTTACCCATCACCCTCGCTATGCCGACCTCACCCCTGTCCAGTATGCCGAGGCTCTGGAATGGCTGCGCCGAACGGGCCTGATCACCGCAGCAGGTCTTCCGGTCGTAGATGTCGGTGATCGCCTTCCACTGAACAGCGCCGTTGTCCCCCACGTTTTATGGAATGCGGCCGATGACGAAAAGAGGAGAGCGATCGGCACCGCGGGGGAGAGGTGTCTGCTTGCGCTTCTGCGGGAAGCGGGCCTGACGGCGGTGGAGCACGTTTCAGCGGTGTCAGACGCCTTTGGGTACGACATTGGCGCCACGACCCCGTCTGATGAGCGGATACATCTTGAAGTGAAGGCGACGACGGACCCGACCCGCCTCATCGTCCACCTGACTCGTCATGAGAGTGAGGTGATGAACGCCGATCCTGGATGGATCATGGGCGCTGTCCTCGTAGGCGAGCAGGGGGATGCGCTCAGCGTCGCCACCGTGAGCCGGTCGTGGCTGCTCTCAGCTGTTCCGCATGACCGGTCGTCCCATGGCAGGTGGGAGTCAGCCCGGCTGGTCGTGCCATCTCAGGCTCTGAAGCCCGGATTGATCATGGAAGGCGGGAAGAGTGTGCTGCCCGGCACATCGCTTGGCGGCCGTGGAGTCTGGGGCATGCGGGATCGCGAAGCGGTGGCCGTCTGACCGAGAGCGGCAGCCAGGCTTTGGCCCACCGCTTTCGCCACGGGCGGCGGGAAGGCGTTGCCCACCTGGCGGTAGACGGAGGTCTTGTTGCCGGCGAAGTACCAGTCATCTGGGAACCCCTGCAGCAAGGCCATGTGCCGGACCGTGAGTCGAACGGGAAGAGCTGTACCCGGCTGCGGGGGTTCATCGGCGACGCTGGATCCGTTCACACCGAGCTGCGCCCATGCCTTCCTGGCGCGAGACGGTCCGAGGTCGGCGCCGCCATGTTTTCGGGAGCCACCGCAGATCGTCGGTGCGATGGTCATCGCACCGTCGGCCCACTGCCGGGCCAGTTCCCAGCCGGCGGAAGCCATCGACTCGTAGAGGACGCTGCCCACCGCGGGCGCTGTCTCGGGGCTGCTGGTCGGGGAGGGCCAGCGGAATCGCTCGAACACCTCCGGTCGCATGGCCACCAGGACGGCACGGGGCCGCAACTGTGGAACCTTGTAGTCGCAGGCACGCAGGAGCCGCCAGTCGGCCCTGTAGCCCAGGCGTGTCAGTACGCTGATCACGTCCGCGCGATAGGCGGCGAACTTCGCCTGAAGGATGCCTTTGACGTTCTCCACCATCACCGCGCTCGGGCGAAGCTCGCCAGCGAGCCGGAGCAGGTCGGGGAACAGATCTCGTTCGTCCGCGGGTCCCAGCTGCTCACCCGCGAGTGAGAAGGGCGGGCATGGCACTCCTGCTGCCAGTAGTCCTACTGCCTGGCCGTTCACGGTGAGGTCTTTCGCTGAGATGCCACGGACATCGGCTTGCATGATGTTCCAGCCGGGTCGGTTCAGCCGGAGCGTCTGTGTCGCGTCGGGGTCCAGCTCGACGAGAGCCGTGTGCTCGAAGCCCGCACGTTGGAGTCCCAGAGCCTGTCCTCCCGCTCCGGCGCAGATCTCGATGCAGCTGGTCATGGCGGGCGTCAGGTCCTTCTGGCCAGCGGTCCTGGTGGTCATGTCGTTCCGATCTTCGGGTGACGAGCGCAGCGTCGCTCGAAGAGAGCTTGCCGCCGCTTGCCGCGGCAAGCGGCGGCAAGGTAATCTCGTCACTCGAAAGAGTCACTCTTCGTTCGTGCGTTCTAATTTATGGAGGAAGTGCGTGGCATCTGATGGTCTGGACTGGCGAAACGGGACACTTGGGGCCAGGGTCCGGGTGGCGCTGTGGTTGCGCGATGAGGTCGGGGTCGGGAACGTCTTCTCGAAAGCGGCGCTGCGTGCCGCGATCACGGGCACCGAACAGGTCGACCGCAGGATGCGTGATCTCCGGCCCGCTGGCTGGGTGATCAGGACGAACTTGGACAAGCCCAGCCTCCAGCCCGAGCAGCTCTTTCTGGAGGAGATCGGGGCACCGGTCTGGGACAAGGAGCACCGGGCGGCCGGGCTGCGCCAGATCAGTGCGAAGACGAGGCGCTTCGTTCTTGAGCGGGATCTCCACCGGTGCCGGCGTTGTGGGGTCGGTGCGGCCGAGGCGTATCCGGGCGAGCCGGGTTCCGCGGCCCGGCTCACGCTCGGGCATGTCAATCCGCACGCTTCAGGCAGTTCCGCGGCGGCTGAGGATCTCCTCACCGAGTGCGCGCGGTGTAACGAGCTGGTCAAGGACTTGACCGGGGTGCAGATGGATGCTGGTCAGGTGTGGACCCGGGTCAAGGCGCTGCCTCTCGCGCAGAAGCGTGAGCTGCTGGAGTGGATGGGAGCTGATGCTCGGCCTCTCCGGCCCGTAGACCGCGCCTGGGGCATGTACAGGCAGCTGCCTGCCGTGCTCAGGGACGAGATGAAGAAGGATCTGCGGGACCTGATGGAGAGCTGAACGGGTCGCAGGGGGCGGGGCTCGCATAGGGGGACTCCTGGTGTCACTGGCGGATGCGACACTTGCGTGTCTGTATCAGTCGCACCAGGAGGAGCCCGTGGCCCCTAACGTTCGTCCGCTCATCTCCATCGAGATCTGCGCAGGGGCCGGCGGACAGGCCATCGGCCTCCACCAGGCAGGCTTCAAGCATCTCGCGCTCGTGGAGATCGACAAGTATGCCGTGAAGACTCTGGAATGGAATATTGAGCACCGGCAGAACTGGAGCTGGGAAAAGCGATATTGTGATGTCATTTCTGATGACGTCAACAATTTCCGACCCATTCCGTCGGAGAGGCATCCTGGATCCGGCCTGAAAAAGCCGGTTAAATTTCTCGGACGGCAGTTGCAGCGTGGTGAACTCGACCTCCTCGCTGGGGGTGTGCCCTGCCCGCCCTTCTCGCATGCTGGTAAGCAGCTGGGGAAGGATGATGAGCGAGACCTCTTCCCGCGGATGCTGGAACTGGTTGACGAGCTGCACCCTAAAGCGGTGATGATTGAAAACGTCCGTGGCATCAAAGATGCAAAATTTGTGGACTATCGGACTTACATTGAAGCGCGCCTTGCGGGCGGCACGGCGAAGAGGCCGGAAACTGGACTTGAGGAAGATTTCGCTGGCATGGGCTACGAAATCTGCGAGTGGGAAGTCCTGGAAGCTAGCGATTTCGGTGTACCTCAGTTGCGTCCGCGTGCAGTCCTTGTAGCCATCCGCGCAGATGTGCTCGGCGATATCAAGTTTGTTTGGCCCACTCCCACCGGCGGCGTGTACAGCGTTTTTGATGCTCTGGAGAAGAGCATGGAGGCGCGTTACGCGCCGTACATTTCGATGGGCGGCGAAATTGGGGAAATCGCCACTAACTCCCTCAATCGATGGGTGAGTGAGGCATCCAAGGCCGCCCTGGAGAAGAAGGATGGGGGCATCGCTCCGACCCTGGTCGGGGGGTCCAAAAAACACGGCGGGGCCGACCTTGGCCCAAGTAGGGCCAAGGCTGCCTGGGAAACCCTCGGAGTCTCGGGTATGGGAGTGGCTAACAGCCACGAGCAAGGCGTGAAGAAGGAAAGCCAGGGCCGGGACTTGTTCGGAGCTGGCGGCCCCATGCTGACGGTGGAACAAGCGGCAATTATTCAAGGGTTCCCGGCGGAATGGGAGTTCACGGGCGGAAAGACTGCCCAGTACCGGCAGATCGGAAACGCCTTCCCGCCCCCTGTCGCCGCCGCGGTAGGAAAGGCCATCGCGGATGTGCTGCGCGCGGCCGACGAGCGTGACGCCAGGAATAGCGCGCCCCAGCAGAAGCCGCTACCCGAGCAGGTCGTTCCTGCGCTCGCGGACAGCGCTGATGATCGACAGGGCGCAGGCGTCTGAGCTCTGGTGCTCCCAGAACCGCAGGACGAGCCAGCCGGCAGCGGAGAGCCGCTCGTCGGTATCCCGGTCACGGGCGACGTTCCTGGCTACTTTCTCTGACCAGTAACCCGGGTTGGTCTTCGGGGAAACGTAGTGCTCCGGGCAGCCGTGCCAGTAGCAGCCATCAATGAAGACGGCCACCTTCGCCGGACGGAAGACCAAGTCAGCGGTCCGGCGAAGGTCGGGCAAGGGCCTTGCGGCCACCCGATAGCGCAGGCCGTTCGCATGGACGAGTCTGCGGATCAGACGTTCCGGTTTCGTATCCCTGCTCCGGATCGCCTGCATATTCCGCCGTCGCGCGGCCGATGATGCCCACGAACCCTCTGGAGGGGTCCATTCATCTGGCTGGGGCACCACAGCTCGCTCCTTACTGGTCCGCCTGGGCTGCCAGGCCTAGGGTCTGAACTCCGTTATCTCACGGTGTTGACGACAGCATCACCTGGACGGGATGAGTCGATGGCGCGGAACCTGACGCCGGTCATCTGCTTGCCCACCGAGCTGATGGCAGGGATCAGGGCAGCTGCCATCACCACCTTCGCCGGATCAATAGCCCCGTGGGTCACCAGGTTCGCTGGGGCTCCGAGTGCTGGGTCCACCGTTGGGTAGAGGAGCAGCGCTCCGCGTCGCGGTTGGTGGAGTTGGGTGGCGAACGGATCGTCTTCACAGAGTGGCCGACGGCCGGCGATCCGTTCGGCGGACTGACGATGAGAGACGCCGGAGATGCGGTTGAACACTCCCAGCGCATTGCGCTTGCGCTGTACGAGAGTGAGCGGCTCAGTTCCAGGCAACTCCGCCCGGACGCTGGTGACTCCGGAAGTCTGGGGGAGAATCAGGACCCAGTCGTCCGTCGCACAGCCGGCGTCGCTGGCATCGCTCAGGTATTCCATGTGCGGGGCGAGCAGATCGGGCCTGCCCCAGGCCAGTTCCCGCATGACGCCGAGCAATTGGCTGTGGCTGAGCACGGCGGTCCTGGCCGGATAGCGGATGTAGCTGCCTTGGTCTCCCTCAGACAAGGTGACGAACACGCAGGGTTCGGGATCCAGCGACGCCAGCACCGGCCGCCACACCTCCGCGTTGTGGCGCAGGTCCGCCGCGGCGGTCGGGTAGGCCGTCGGTTCGACCCACTCGCCCGGGGAGCGGATCTCCACCAGTTCCGCGTTGAACATCTTGTTGCGGGCGGAGGGCTTCAGCCAGGACAGGTGCTGGGAGACCAGCGGTGGGATCTGGGCCGGCGTCACCTGTGGCTTGCCGTCGACCAGGGTGGCGTAGCGGGTCAGCTGGGCGCGGAACGTCTCCTCGTCGCGGCAGATCGCCTCGAAGGCCTCGTACAGGTCGACCGGCTTGGTCCTGCCCGCGGGCTCCGCACGGCCGATGTAGAGGCGTACCAGGTCGCGGTAGCCCGGGCGGAAGCCGAACCAGCGGCCCATCTGCATCAGGGTGTCGGCCTGCTGGGTCCTGCGGCGGTAGTACGTCACCGTCAGGCCCACGACGGTGAAGCCGCGGGAGAGCTTCGTACCGCCGACGAGGATCTTCCACACGTTGGGGGTCCGGTCGAAGTCCAGCTCGGGCTGGTCGTAGTCGCGGTCGGTGTCGCCGTTGACGACGAGCACCGGCGTCCCGCCCGAGTTGATCAGTTGGCGGGCGCGGGAGACGTGCGGCCTCAGTTCCTCGTACGAGGCGGGCGTGGGCAGTTCGTCGTCGGTGAAGGGCTGGAAGTCCGAGGTGAAGAGGGCCGCCAGGCGGGCGTGTCCTTCCTGACTGGTGTAGGCGGCCTGCTGCCATATCGAGCTGATCCGCTGGGCCAGGGCAGTGTGCTCGGCCATGCGCACGGACTCGTGGACGAGCATGGTGTGGTGCCGGAAGTCGTCTTCCAGGGAGGGGTCTTGGGTCAGGCGGTACAGCTTCAGCGCGCCGGAGAGGACGAAGGCGTCGAGGGCCTCCGCGAGCCGGTCGCCGTGGGCGTCGTCGTAGATGCCGCGTACGTGTGCCCGCTCGGCGCTTCCGACGGCCGACTCGTCGGTGCGGTCCAGGTCGTGGAAGTCCTGGACGCCCATGTAGCCCGTCGGGCGCGGCAGGGAGATCAGGAAGTCGCGCGGGAAGATGTCCTCACCGTCGCCGGGGTCGACGAAGACGTTGGCGAACGGCGTCGCGGTGTAGCCCACGTACTGGGCGCGGGGGAGAAGCCCCAGCAGATCCGAGATCTGGCGGTTGATCGCCGTACGGGTGACCTTGCCCTCCTCCCACTTCTTCGGGTCCGTCGTGTTGACGGACGCCTGGTCCGACTCGTCGTCGATGATCAGCGTCGGGATCTCGGAGAGCAGCGGGCCGCCGATCTTCTTGAGGTCCTTGATGAGCTTGCTCAGGACGGACTTGTTCTTCTTCACGACCATCACGCGGGCGGCGGCGCGGTGGAGGTTGTCCGGTACGTGCAGGGGCTGTGTGCGGACCTGTTTGTCGAATTCGAGGGCGCGGATCCCGGTGGCGAGGCTCTGGTAGTCGTCGTCCCGGGTGGTGAGGCGCTCGACGTCGAAGGCGCCGAGCGCGGACGGGCGGCCGCGGTGGCTCACGAACTTCTCCGGCCAGTCCTCGTCGTCCTGGTAGTCGACGCCGATCAGGGCTTCCGGGTCGTCGGGGTCCGCGCCGCGCAGGATGTTCTCCTGGCCGATCAGCTCCATGTCCAGGCGGCGTTGGGTCTGCCCGCGCAGCAGGTTCAGGGTGCCGCCGAGGACGATGACGAGGCGGTAGCCCGCGTCCATGGCCTTGGCCGTGACGCCCGTGAAGTTGGCGGTCTTGCCGGACTGGACGTATCCGACGACCAGGCCCCGGGCGCCGTAGGCCTCGGGGCGCATCGGGTCCGCGAGCCGCTCGACCACGGCGTGGCTCGCCTCGTCGAGGCCCGCCACGGCGGCGTCCGACCAACCCTTGCGGCGCAGGAGTTGCTCGTACGCGGTCCAGTAGAAGGACCGGACCGCGGCCGTGTCGCGGGAGTACCACGAGGTCGGCGTGGTGCTGATGATCGTGGGGCCGGGCTCCTTGAACACCGGGATCGCGTGGTTCAGCACCTTGCGCAGGTCGGCGTCGAAGCCGAGGCGGTCGTACGCGTCCGCACGCCGCTCGTCCGTACGGGGCGGAGCCGACGACCAGTCCGCCTGCTCCGCGAGGTCCCAGGTGGTGAGCGTCCGGTGCCACAGCGCGGTCAGCTCGTCGCCCGGGCCCGAGCCCGCGACACGGTCCCGGAACCGGCCCTGTTCCGTGTCGGCGGGCTCTTCCTCGTCGGCGAGGGCGAAGGCGAGTCTGTCGAAGTTCCGGGGGCCGCCGCGCTGCATCGCGGCGAGGACGTCTGCGTGGAGGTTGAACAGGGGGTCGGTCATGGAGGGTCTCTTCTCCGACGGCGGCGGGAACTGGGCTGGCGGGACGGAACGGGTCAGCGCGCGAGTTCGCAGCGCGCGGCCGTCACGAGGACGCTGTTCCACAGGGCGATGTTGTCGAGGTGGGTGGCCCGGACCCGTTCCTTCTGGAAGATCTCGTTGACCATGAGGTACAGCATGCTCTTCACCACCGGGGCATCGTTCAGACCGCCCCGACGCCCGCCGTTGAAGACCTGGCGGTACTCCTTGTTGAGCTTCACCACCCGTTCCTCGCGGTCGAGTTCGAAAAACACGTCGGAGCGCAGGCTGTCCCAGCGGAACGTGATCGGGTCCTCGCCCTCCAGCTCGGGCAGTTCGTCGCGCAGTGTGCGCTTCAGCCGCGGGTCGAGGCCCTTGCCGGCGGGGAGAACCGCCTTGCGCTGGGGTTCGGTGGCGCGCCGGGCCGCTTCCCGGTAGGTCGCCTCCGCCTCCTTGACGTAGGACGCGAAGTCGTTCCCCGCGCTGTCCAGAGCCTGTTCCAGGCCGCGGGCGAAGGCCGGGGTGACGCTCACGCCGTCCTTCTTGACCGTGAGGCTGAAGACGTCGTTCGCCTCGGCCGGCAGGTCGATGGCGATCCGGGCGAGGGCGAGGTGGCCCTCCGGGCTGCGCGTGCTGTTCCAGCCGCCCGCCTGGACGAGCCGGTCGTTGCGGTAGATGTAGAACCCCTGGCGCTCGGCGAGCGGGCCGATTCCCCGGAAGCTCACCAGCGGGGACTTCGGCTGCCAGATGTGGGCGGTCAGCGGGACCTCGCCGACACCCTCCACCGGGGCGGTGAAGGTGCGCGGGTAGCCGGGACGGCCGGATACCCGGTAGCCGAACGGGTCGATCGGCTCGACGCCGCGGTGGTCGAGTTCCTCCCGCGTCGTCACGTCCTCGACGACGATGTCGACGTTGAAGTCGTCGCGGGCCAGGAAGCGGTGGAGGTGGAGACCGAGGTGGGTCTCCAACTTCTCGATGGCGTCGTTCAGGAAACGGTCGGCCTGGCCGGCGGTGATCGTCTCGAAGGCCCGGACCCGGTCCCAGCGGACGATCGTGCCGTGCCACTCGATCAGGCCGTCGTAGCGGTCGACGAGCGCCTGGCAGTAGCGGGGGTCCACGATGTCGCACGTGAAGTCGGCCCGGGCGCTGGCGGTCAGCCAGCGGCGGCCGGTCGACGGACTGCGTCTGGTGCGGCTGATCACGGTGAGGGAGTCGGCGTGCGAGAGCGAGGCGGCCTTGAGGCCGGCGCCGAAGTGACCGAGTGCGCTGTCCCCGTACTCCTGGCGTCCGCCGACCGTCATGGCGGTGTCGAGCGTCTCGTCGTTCATGCCGTGGCCGTCGTCCACGACCAGCAGCCCCACCAGCCGCTGGTCGTCCCGGAGGAAGCTGATCACGACGTTACGGGCGCCCGCGTCGATGGAGTTGTCGACGAGGTCGGCGACGGCCGCCTCGAATCCGTATCCCTGGTGCGTCAGCGACTCGACGTAACGGGCCGCGGGCGGCAGACGTTTGCTTCCCGCGGTCGGGATCTCGTACTGCCAGTCCGCGGAAGGCTGATAGGGCGGCATGGAGACTTCCTCACACACATGAACGGGGCCCGTGTGGGGACGTCGGCCCTGAGTTGATTGTTGAAATGTGATCGTATGGGAAAGGTCGGGCGTCCGGGAATCATTGCGTGAATCGCCCGGTCCTGCCGTCGGTCGGCCCTCGCGAACGACGCGGCCCGGAACCCGCACCGGTCGTGCGCGGTTCCGGGCCGCAGCCGTCGAACACGGGGCTCACACCCCGTGGCACCGCCCGTAGGTCTCCCCGCTGCCGCACCAGCAGGCGGCCGTGCGGGACGGGGGCCAGGGGGTGGCGCGGCCCCGGGCGGCGAGGGTGGTGGCGTACTGGGGGAGGAGGCCCGGGTCGGCCGGGGACGCGGCTTCGGAGGCGGCGAACGCCTCGTACGAGGGGACCGTGCCCGTGACGATGCCCAGGTTCGGGGTGCCCGCCGCGTGGAGGTCCCGGAGCGCGGTCTCCAGGCGGTCCAGGTGCGTGGCGCGGTCCACGTACTCCTCGGTCAACGCCGGGTAAGCGGTGAGCAGTTCACGCAGTTCGTCCTCGGGCCAGTGCAGGACGGCGACCGGGAACGGGCGGGAGAGCGCCGTGCGGTAGGTGCCCAGCTCCGCGCGGAGGCGGGTGATCTCGGCCTTCAGCTCGACCGGGTCCGAGGAGCCCAGCGACCACAGGCGCTTGGGGTCGTGGAGTTCGTCCAGGGGGACCGGGGCCGTGTGCAGCTCGCCGGCCAGCTCGTCCCAGGCGTCGTGGTCCAGGCCCATCAGCCTGCGCACCCGGTGGCGGCCGGTCAGCAGGGACTGGACGGCGTACGGGACCTCCTCGCCGGGGGCCAGCAGCAGGGTCAGCGCGGTCGAGAGGAAGTCGTGCGCCGACTCCAGCTCGTCATGCGCCTCCAGGGTCTCCGCGGCCACCTGCCACGGCGCCGCGTCCAACGGGCCCGCGGCACGGATGCCGTCGATGATCGCCCGGGCCTCGGCCTCGTGGCCGTACTCCCAGAGGTTGGCCGCCTTCAGGGACTTGATCAGGTGCGGGTTGTCGACGGTGGCCTCGGGGGCCCCGAGCAGGTCGTCGTAGAGCGTGCTCGCGCGGGCGCGGTCGCCCGCGAGCTCCAGGTGGGCCGCGGCCTGGAGGATCAGCGGTTCGTGGTCCTCGGGGTACTGCGCCGCGGTGCGGAGCAGACGCTCGGCTTCGGTGGTGTGGTCGGCAGGCGTGTCGGGGCGCATGGACCACACGGTACTGCCGGACGGCTGCGGCGTGGAGGAGAGGGCGGGGATGAGAAGGGGGGATGAGAAGGGGGAGAAGTCTGGAGAGTTGTGAGGTTTGCCCCTATCGTGCGCGCCATGCCCGTACGGCGTCGTGTGCGGGGCCGTGCGCGCCGGCTGCGGGGCTCGTGCATGGCGTGCGGCGTCCGTACGGCCCGTGCGGCATCCGTACGGTCCGTACGGCGTCCGTGCGGCGTCCGTACGGTCCGTGCGGGACCTGTACGGCTCGCGGGGAGCACGCTGTGGGGCTGCGCGGAGCCGTGCGCGCCGAGGAAGGCGGAGCGGGGAGGTGGCGTCGGTGCTGCGGGAGCGGGGTGCTGTGCGGGGACAGGGACGGGGACAGGGGCGGGGACGGGGACAGGGACGGGGACAGGGACGGAGGTGGGGGCGGGGACATCGGCATGGGCGTGGACTTCCACGCGTACGGGGGGTCCGGATGCTGTCGGTCGTGCGAAGCCGTGGCGGTGGTGCGTCGCGGCTCCTCGCCCGGGGGCTGTGGGTGTCGGCCGAGCTCGTCGTGACCCTCGGTGTCGTGCTGCTGCTCCTCGTCGCCCACCAGCTGTGGTGGACCAACCGCGAGGCCCGCGCCGAGGCCGGGCGCACCGTGCGGAGCCTCCAGCGGGAGTGGGAGGAGCTGGCCGTCGTCGACGACCGGGCGGGGGAGGGGAGCCCCCGTCCTTCGGCCTCCGGCAGCGGGGCCGGGGCCGCGCCGGCCGGCCCGGCGGCGTCCGAGGCCTCTGCGCGTCCCCGGGCCGCGCCCCGCTGGGACCAGGCGTACGCCGTGCTGCGCATCCCCCGGATCGGGCTCACCGCCCCCGTCGCCGAGGGCACCAGCAAGGGCGGGGTGCTCGACCGGGGGTACGTCGGGCACTACGCCCGCACCGCGCAGGCCGGGCAGGCCGGGAACTTCGCGCTCGCCGGACACCGCAACACCCACGGCGAACCCTTCCGGCGCATCGACCGGCTGCGGAGCGGCGACCGGATCACCGTCGAGACCCGGGACGCCGTCTACACGTACACCGTCGGCAAACGCCTCGCGCGGACCGCGCCTTCGGACAGCGGGGTCATCGCGCCCGTGCCGCGCAGCAACATCACGACCTCCGTCGGCTACAGCGCGCCCGGCTACTACCTCACGCTGACCACCTGCACCCCCGAGTTCAGCTCCCGCTACCGGCTCATCGTCTGGGGGAAGCTCACCTCGATGCGCCCGCGGTGACGGAGACCCCGGGCGGGCGGGAGTAGGGTCCCCGGGTGTTCGGAGTGATCAGACGACGCCCCCAGCTGCTGTGGCTGCTCGTCCCCTATGTCCTGTATCTCGGTGCGCTGCCGTTCGTGAACCGGGTCACCCCCCTCGTGTTCGGCGTGCCCTTCCTCTTCGTGTGGCTCCTCGGGGCGACCCTCCTCACCCCCGTCGCCGTGTGGCTCGCGCGGAGAGGGGACCGCCGGTGAACGCCGTCGTCGCCACCGCCGTCTTCGCCGTCTTCATGGTCGCCACCGTCGCCCTCGGCCTCCTCGCCCTGCGCGGGCGCGGTAAGGGCGGCGGGCTCGCCGAGTGGTCCGTGGGCGGGCGGAGTCTGGGCCCCGTCTTCATCTGGGTGCTGATGGCGGGCGAGGGCTACACCAGCTTCAGCTATCTGGGGGCCGCGGGCTGGGGCTACAACTACGGGGCGCCCGTGCTGTACGTCGTCGCGTACATGTCGTGCGGCTACGCGATCGGGTACGTCGTCGGGCCGATGCTCTGGGGGTACGCCCGCCGGCACGGCCTCGTCGGGATCACCGACATGGTCGCCCACCGCTTCGGCCGGCCCTGGCTCGGCGCGGTGGTCGCGGTGCTGGCCACCGTCTTCCTGCTGCCGTACATCCAGCTCCAGATCACCGGCATGGGGGTGGTCCTCTCCGTCATCTCCTACGGGACCGTCAGCCTGAACTGGGCCTACTTCGTCGCGTTCGCCGTCACCACCGGCTTCGTCGTGGTCAGCGGGCTGCGCGGCAGCGCCTGGGTGTCCGTGCTGAAGGACGTCCTGGTCATCGCCACCCTCGGGTTCCTCGCGCTGTACGTCCCGCTCCACTACTTCGACGGGTACGGGCCCTTCCTCGACCGGCTCGTCACCGAGAAGAGCGACTGGCTGACCCTGCCGGGACACGGGGGCGGCGGGAGCGGGGACGGGGGCGGCAGCGGGTTCGGGGAGCTGTGGTTCATCAGCACCACGTTCCTGAACTCGCTGACCGTCGTCATCTTCCCGACCACCGTCGCCGGATACCTCGGGGCCCGGAACGCGGACGCGCTGCGCCGTAACGCCATGTACCTGCCCGCGTACAACGTCCTGCTCTTCGTCCCGATGCTGCTCGGCCTCGCCGCCCTGTTCGTGGTGCCGGGGCTGGCCGGCGCGGAGTCGAACCTCGCGCTCTTCAAGCTGGTCGTCGATGCGCTGCCCGCCTGGGCCGTCGGCGTCATCGGGGTCGCCGCCGCCCTCTCCTCCATCGTGCCCATGGCCGTGTTCATGCTGGTCATCGGGACGATGTGGGGGCGCAGCGTGCTGTCGCTCGTGCCGCGCTTCGCCGAGCGGCAGAAATCCGCCGCCCAGGTGGTCGTGGTCGTCGCCGGCTCACTCGCGCTGCTCCTCACGTACACCGCCCCCAACACCCTCGTACGCCTCTCCCTCATCTCGTACGAGGGGATGGCGCAGCTCCTGCCGATGGTGCTGCTCGCCCTCGTCTGGCGGCGGCTCACCTTCCGGGGCGCGTTCAGCGGGCTGATCGTCGGCGTCGCGGTGGTCTGTGCCCTCGTCTTCAGCGGGAACGATCCGGTGGGCGGCGTCAACGCCGGGCTCGTCGCCCTCGCCGCCAATCTGGCCGTCGCACTCGCCGTCACCCTCGCCGGGCCCCCCGACACGGATCCGCGGCCCGACGCCGAGGTACTGGCCGACGACCGGGACGGATACGCCGACGACCGGGACGGATACGCCGACGACCGGGACGAATACGCCGACGGATCGGGACGAGTACGCCGATGACCGGGACGAGTACGCCGATGACCGACCGGGAGGAGCGAGCCGACGACCGGGGCCAATGCGCCGCCGACCCGGGGTGAAGCCGATCATCGTGTATAACGAACGGAGTGCCGTACGCGTCTTCGTACGGCAGGAATGAGCCTTACCAAGGGCAGGAGGTGCGCACCGTGCGGGATGCCAACGCCCTGCGCCGCGCCTTCGCCCGGCTGCTCCGGCCCGCCGGGCTCCTCGTCCTCTTCCTCACCGAGGTCCTCCTCGCCGAGGGCGGCAGCCTCTCCGCGGCCGTCGCGCTCGCCGCCACCGCTGCCGCCGGATCCGCGCTCCTCGCCTGCTCCGTCATCAGCGCCCGCTGCGCGTCCCCGGTGCCCCGCACCCGGGTCCGTACGGCCATCAGGGACCGGGAGAAGCGCACCGCGTTCCTCCCGCAACGCGACCCCGACGCCCGGGGCCGAACGCGGCCCCGAGCACCTGGGCACGCCCTCCTGACGGCCGCCGCGTAGCGAACCCCGCACCTCTTCCCGCACGTGCGGTGCCCCCGCGCCGGTCGTCATGCCGAGTGATCACCCCGTACCTCCTCGCAGGTACCTCCCGGCACGACGAGACCCCCGGAGGGCTCACCCATGTCCGCCTTCATGTCCGCTTTCGCGAGCCTGGTCGGCTCCCTCGCCGACCTGCTCCAGCCGTTCTTCCAGACCGCGTCCACCGCCGCCGCGATCGTCCTGTTCACCGCGCTCGTCCGGCTGGCCGTCCACCCCCTGTCGCGGGCCGCCGCACGCGGGCAGAAGGCCCGCAGCCGGCTCCAGCCGCAGATCGCCGAACTCCGCAAGAAGCACGGCAAGAACCCGGAGCGGATGCAGAAGGCGATCATGGAGCTGCACGCCGCCGAGAAGGTGTCGCCGCTCTCCGGCTGCCTGCCGAGCCTGCTCCAGATGCCCGCGTTCTTCCTGCTCTACCACCTGTTCTCCAGCAGCTCCATCGGCGGCGAGCCCAACGCGCTGCTCAGCCACGACCTGCTCGGCGCGCCGCTCGGCGGGCGCTGGCACGACGCGCTCGCGCACGGCGGCGTGTTCGGCGGCCAGGGCTGGGTCTACCTGGGGCTCTTCGCGATCGTCACCGCCGTCGCCACGTTCAACTACGGACGCACCAAGCGGCAGCTGGCCGCCAACCCGATGACGCCCGCCGCGGGCCCGGACGGACAGGCCGTGCCCGGCATGGGCGCGATGGCGAAGGTGATGCCGCTGATGTCGTTCTTCACGCTGATCACCGTGGCCGTCGTGCCGCTGGCCGCCGCCCTGTACGTCGTCACCACGACCACCTGGACCGCCGTCGAGCGGGCCTGGCTGTACCGCGACATGCCGGTCGCCGACAGCGCCATGGCCACGGCGGCGTAATCGGCCCGCCCACCGCGCCGGTCCAGTGTGTGAACGAGGTCTTGCGGAGTGATCGCATCTCTTGGACGATCGACCAAGTCCTCCGTCGGCCGCAACCCGCCGGAGGGCCACCACCTCGACCAAGAGGAGTTGGACCGTTGAAGCTGCTTCGAGTCGGTACGGCGGGCGCCGAGCGCCCCGCACTTCTCGACCGCGACGGGACTCTGCGTGATCTGTCGGGGATCGTCCCCGACATCGACGGCGAGCTGCTCGCCGACGCCTCCGCGCTCGCCCGGGTACGGGCGGCTGCCGGGGCGCCCGGCGTGCTGCCCGCCCTGGACGCGACGGGGCTGCGGATCGGCCCGCCGCTCGGGCGCATCGGCAAGATCGTGTGCATCGGGCTGAACTACCACGACCACGCCGCCGAGACGGGTGCGGAGATCCCGGCGGAGCCGATCCTGTTCTTCAAGGCCCCCGACACCGTCGTCGGGCCCGACGACACGGTCCTGGTGCCGCGCGGCAGCCGCAAGACCGACTGGGAGGTCGAGCTGGCCGTCGTCATTGGGCGCACCGCCCGGTACCTAAAGACGGCCGAGGAGGGCCTCGCGCACGTCGCCGGGTACGCGACGGCGCACGACGTCTCGGAGCGCGAGTTCCAGATCGAGCGCGGCGGCACCTGGGACAAGGGCAAGAACTGCGAGACGTTCAACCCGCTGGGGCCCTGGCTGGTCACCGCCGACGAGGTGCCCGACCCGCAGGCCCTGCCGCTGCGGCTCTGGGTCAACGGCGAGCTGAAGCAGAACGGCACCACGGCCGAACAGATCTTCCCGGTCGGCGAGGTCGTCCGCTACCTCAGTCACTTCATGACGCTCTACCCGGGCGACGTGATCAACACCGGTACGCCCGCCGGGGTCGCGATGGGGCAGCCCGAACCGAAGCCGTACCTGAGGGCGGGCGATGTGGTGGAGCTGGAGGTGGAGGGGCTCGGCCGGCAGCGGCAGGAGCTGAAGGGGGCGTAAGCCCGAGCGGGCCGGGGGCGCTGTGACCGCGCCCCCGGCCCCGTACGTAACACTCCTCAGGCCCCCGACCCCGTACGTACGCTCCTCTGTACGCTCCTCAGGCCTCCGGCGTCGTACGTACGCTCCTCAGGCCTCCGGCGTCGCCGCGAACCGCTCCAGCGCCTCGACCACCATCGCGTGGTCCTCGGCCTGCGGCAGCCCGGACACCGTGACCGTGCCGATCACGCCCGCGCCCTCCACCGCGATCGGGAACGAACCGCCGTGCGCCGCGTACGTGTCCGGGTCCAGGCGCGAGGACTCCTCGAACGTGGTGCCCTTCGCCCGGAACCGGGTGCCCACCAGGTACGAGCTCTCGCCGTACCGCTCGACGACCTTGCGCTTGCGGTCGATCCACGCGTCGTTGTCCGCGCTGGAGCCGGGCAGCGCCGCGTGGAAGAGCTGCTGCGCGCCGCGCCGGATATCGATCGCGACCGGTGCGTGCCGCTCCCTGGCCAGCGCGACCAGCAGGCTGCCGAGCGCGAACGCGTCGTCGTAGGAGAAGTGCGGGAGGGTGAGCCGGCGCTCCTGGGCGATCAGCTCGGAGATGGTGGGGGAGATGGTGCTCATGCGCGCTGCTCCTTCGCCTGCTGGTCCTCGTCGTGGTGGGGGAGGAGGGTGACGGAGACGCCTTCGCGCGCCGAGCGGCGCGCGGCCTCCAGGACGTCCAGCGCGGCGGCCGCCTGCAACGCGGTGACCGGGTTGTGGCCGGTGCCGCGTACGGCGGCGGCGACGGCGGCGTAGTACGCGGGGTAGTCGCCGGGCAGCGTACGGACCGGGGCGCCGCCGCCGGTCAGCGGGGACTCGCCGGAGCCGAGGCGGCCCCACAGCTCCTCCGCCTCCTCGCCCCACGGCTCACCGGCCGCCGGGCGCAGGCCCTCGCGCAGGGCCGCCTCCTGCGGGTCCAGGCCGTACTTCACATAGCCCGCCTTCGACCCCAGCACCCGGAAGCGCGGGCCGAGCTGGGCCGTGGTGGCGCTGACGTACAGATGCGTGCGGACCCCGTTGGCGTGGGTGATCGCGATGAAGGTGTCGTCGTCCGCCGCCGCGCCGGGACGCCGTACGTCGGACTCGGCGTACACCTGGACCGCCGGGCCGAACAGCACCAGCGCCTGGTCGACGACATGGCTGCCCAGGTCGTACAGCAGACCGCCGATCTCCTCCGGGTCGCCCGACTCGCGCCAGCCGCCCTTCGGCTGCGGCCGCCAGCGCTCGAAACGGGACTCGAAGCGCTGCACGTCGCCCAGCTCGCCGTCGGCGATCAGCCCGGCGAGCGTGCGGAAGTCGTTGTCCCAGCGGCGGTTCTGGAAGACCGAGAGCAGCAGCCCGCGCTCCTCGGCGAGAGCCGCGAGCTCGCGCGCCTCGGCGGCCGTCCCGGCGACCGGCTTGTCCACGACCACCGGCAGCCCGGCCTTCAGCGCGGCCGTCGCCAGCGGGACGTGCGTCCGGTTCGGGGTGGCGATCACGACGAGGTCCAGCTCGTCGGCGCGCTCCCACAGCTCGTCCGGCGAGGCGGCGAGGCGGACGTCGGGGAACGCGGCGAGGGCCTCGGCCCGGCGCTCCTCGTTCGACGTGACGACCGTGTCGAGGACCAGTCCGTCGGTCGCGGAGACCAGCGGGGCGTGGAAGACGGAGCCGGCCAGGCCGTAGCCGACGAGGGCGACGCGGAGGGGGGCGTCGGAGGCGTTGGGGGTCATGCGATCCACTTAAGCAACGCTGTTGCCAAAGTGCAAGCGACCGGCACAATGGGGCGGTGAAGAGGAGCGAACCGTGAACGGGAGCCGCACGAAGGCCCAGGCCGGGGTGGGTCTGCCGGCCCTGCGCCACCACAACGCCGCGCTGGTGCTGGACCTGCTGCGGGCCGCCGGGGCGGAGGGCATCAGCAGGCTGGAGCTGGCCGAGGGCACCGGCCTCACCCCGCAGGCCGTCAGCAAGATCACCGCCCGGCTGCGGGAGGACGGGCTCGCCGTCGGCGCGGGCCTGCGCCCTTCCACCGGCGGCAAGCCGCGCACCGTGCTGCGGCTGGTTCCCGACGCACAGTTCGCCGTCGGGCTGCACCTGGACCGCGACGGGCTCACCGCCGTCCTCGTCGACCTCGCGGGCCGGCCGGTCGCGGTCACCCGCGCGCCGCTCGACCTCGGCGCTCCGGCGGACCGGGTCCTCGCGGACGCGGCGGACGCGGTACGGGACCTGTGCGCGGCCGAACCGCACAAACCGGTGCTCGGCGTCGGCGTCGCCGTGCCCGGTCCGCTGGACCACCGGGACGGCGTGCTGCGCCGGGTCACCGGGTTCCCGCAGTGGGACGGATACCCGCTGCGCGCCGCCCTGGCCGAACGGACCGGGCTGCCGGTGGTGCTGGACAAGGACACCAACGCCGCCGCCCTCGCCCTGGCCCTCTCGCTCGACGAGCCGCGCGGCGACTTCGCCTACCTCCACCTCGGTACGGGGCTAGGCGCGGGCCTGGTCCTCGGCGGCGAGGTGCACCGGGGCGCGCGGACGGGGGCGGGCGAATTCGGCCACCAGACCCTCCAGTTGGACGGCCCGCTCTGCGGCTGCGGCGGACGCGGCTGCATCGAGGCGCTGTGCCTGGCCGCCGAGGCGCGCGGCGACCGGGGGGAGGCCGCCCGGGTCCTGGGCGCGGGCGCGGCGAACCTGGTCGGCCTGCTCGGCATCGACCGGGTGGTCCTGGGCGGCAGGTTGGTGGCCGCCGACGAGGACGCGTACGTACGGGGCGTGCGGGCCGTGATCGAGGAGCGAGCCGCGCGCGGCGGGGCGGGCGCGGGCGTGACCGTCACGGTCGCCCGGGGCGGCGACCGGCCGGTCGCGGAGGGCGCGGCGCAACTGGTGCTCGCGCCGGTGTTCGGGCGGGTCGGGAGCGGGCCGGGCAGGGAGTGGGGCAGCGGGCCGGGGGCCAGGTAGGGGAGTCAGGTGAGGGAACAAAGCGGGGGAACAGGGCAGGGAACAGAGCAGGGAACAGGGCAGGAACAAGGTAGGGAACGAGGCAGGGAGCGAGACGGAGGCGCAGTCGGGTGATCCTATGAATCAAGTCGGCATGTCGACTCTCTGAGTCCGCGCGCGCGTGGTGGTGTCGGAGGCCACCACCGAGGCCCCCGCCCCGGTCGTCCGCGAGCAGTGAAGGGTGACCCCCATGCCCCCCACCTCCTGCGCACGGCTGCGTGACGCCCGTGCGCTCGCCGCCCTCGGGCTGGCCGCCGGGATCACGGTGCCCGCCGCGCTCCTGGGCGGCCCGCAGGCCGCCGCCCTGACGGCCGCGCCCGCCCCCGCCTCCTTAACCGCCGACCAGCAGCCCGTCTGCGGTGACCCGAAGGCCAAGGACTTCCCCATCGAAACCCGGATTCAGGACGCCCCGGACAGATACGCCTCCGGGGGCGGCTACGGCACCTGGTTCCTCGACCTCACCAACACCACCGACACGTCCTGTCGGGCCCTGCACCCGGTCCTCGTCCTCGCCGACCGCGACCGCAGGCTGACGTCGGACCAGATCCAGCTGGAGTTCTCCGAGCCCGGCCGCCCCGGGGTCGAACACCGGGTCACCTGGGAGAGCACCGACCGCGACGAGCAGATCGGTGTCTTCGGCGGCGAGCGGGGCGACCGGCGCGAGAAGGCGGAGGGCGGGGAAGAAGGCGAGGCGGGGACATCGAGTGGCACAGACACAGACACACGCCCCGATGCCGATGCCGATGGCTCCGGCGTCGACGGCTCCGGTGAGGCGTTCCTCGGGTTCACCGTTCCCGCCGGCGCAACCGTCTCCGTGCGCGTCCGGATGGCCTTCACCTCCGACACCGCCCCCGGCCCGGTCACCGCCCACGCCGCCGTCGTCCAGCGCCGCCACCTGGACAAGGCCAAGGGCGGCGGGCGCGAGGACGGCGAATGGGTGGGGGAGTCCGAGGACTACCCCTTCGTGATCGTCGACGGCGCCACGGGCGGCATCCGCGAACCGGAACAGCCCCGGTCCGAGCACCCGCAGCCGGAGAGCCCCCGGTCGGAACACCCCGACCCGGAACACACCGACGGGGAACACCGCGACCCGGAACGCACCGACCCGGAACGCACCGACCCGGAACGCACCGACCCGGAACGCACCGACCCGGAACGCACCGACCCGGGCGACGGCACCCGCACCGACCCGGGCGACGGCACCCGCACGGACCCGGGCGACGGCACCCGCACCGACCCCGGCGACGACGCCCGCACCGACCCCGGCGACGACGCCCGCACCGACCCCGGCGACGACGCCCGCACGGACCCCGGCACCGGCCGGGACCCGTCCCCGGACCGCGACCCCGGCCCCCGGCCGCCGACCCGCCCCGGAACCGGGGAGGAGGGCAGGGGTGCCGACGAGGACCACCACCCCGGACGCCCGCCCCGCGACGGCCTGGGCCGCCCGCTCCCCGAACTCGCCCGCACCGGACCGGAGTCACTGGCCTGGACCGGGGCCGCCGCCGGGGCGCTCCTGCTCGGCGGGGTCGTCCTGCTGCGGTATGCCCGCCGGGCCCGCCGCACCACGGACTGACCGGCCGCGGCGGAGCCCGTAACGCCGCCTGTTCACCCGCGTCTGCAACCATCGGGCCGTGGACTACCCGAACGACCAGGCACCTGGCGCACCGATCCGCTCCGGCATCCCCGAGCACGGCCGCATCCCGAAGTACTACGCGGTCAAGGCCCGTATCGCGGTGCTGCTGGACGAGTTGGGCGAGGGCGGGCTCCTGCCCACCGAGCGGGAGCTCGCCCAGCGGCACGAGGTCGCGCGCGAGACCGTCCGCCAGGCCCTGCGCGAACTCCTCCTGGAAGGGCGGCTGCGCCGGCAGGGGCGCGGCACGGTCGTCGCCGGGCCCAAGCTGGAGCAGCCGCTCTCGCTGGCCAGCTACACCGAGGGCGTCCGCCGCCAGGGCCGTCGGCCCGGCCGCCACCTCATCGGCCTGGACCGCTTCCCCTGCCCCGAGGCGCTCGCCGCCGAGATAGCGGTGGAGCGGGGCGAGCCGGTCTGGCACCTGGAGCGGGTGCTGCTCGCCGACGACGAACGCGTCGGCCTGGAGAGCACGTACGTCGGTGTCGCCCGCGTCCCGGACCTGGACACGGAGTTCGACCCGGACTCCTCCTTCTACGCCTACCTCCGCGACCGCCTCCAGATCGCCTTCGGCGACGCCGACGAGCGGATCGAGACCGTACTCGCGACCCCCCGCGAGGCCCTGCTCATCGGGACCCCGCCCGCCCTGCCGATGCTCCTGATCCACCGGCTCTCCCGGGACGCCGACGGCCGGCCGCTGGAGCGCGTGCGGACCCTGTTCCGGGGCGACCGCTTCTCCTTCTCCGCCCGTCTGCGAGGCGAGGAGCGGAGCTGAGAGGGGCCGTTGCCTGTTGCACCACACAGCCCCCAAGATCACGACAAGGTAACGGGTCTGGTCCAAACTTGCGAGGTCGTTCACCGTCCCGTCGGTGAACGGACGCGTGCGGGACACCCGTCCCGAGGAGCGTGGCCGTCGTGAGAGTCATCGTCGTAGGAGCCGGCGTGGTGGGAACCATGCACGCCTGGCACGCAGTCAGCCGCGGCCACGAGGTCGTACAGATCGAGCGCGAGAGCGAGGCGCGCGGGGCATCGCTCCGCAATTTCGGACAGATATGGATCAGCGGCCGGGCCGGCGGCGAGGAGCTGGAGACGGCCCTGCGCGCCCGCGAGCTGTGGGAGGCCGTCGGGGAGCGGGTGCCCGGACTCGGCTTCCGGGCCTGCGGTTCGCTCACCCCGCTGCGCACCGCACGCGAGGTCGCCGTCGCCGAGGCGGCCGTCGCCCGGCCCGACGCGGCGGCGCGCGGCTACAAGCTGCTCACCGCCGGTGAGGCCCGGGCGCTCAACCCCGCCCTGCGCGGCGCGTTCACCGCCGCCCTGTGGTGCGAGCGGGACGCGGCGGTCGAACCCCGCACCGCGCAACTCGCCCTGAAGGAACACCTGCTGGCCTCCGGCCGGTACACCTATCTCGGCGGCCGTGAGGTGCGTGACGTCGTCGGGACCGCCTCCGTGCGCGACGACCACGGCGACGTCCACACCGGTGACGCCGTGATCCTCGCGACCGGCGCCTGGCTCGGCGGGCTGGTCCGGGAACTCGCCGGGCCCGAGCTGCCCGTGCGCCGCGTCCGCCTCCAGATGATGCAGACCGACCCGCTCGGCGAACCGCTCACCACCTCCGTCGCCGACGCCGACAGCTTCCGCTACTACCCCGCCTACCGGGGCGAGGCACTCGACGCCCTCAACGCCGGACAGGCCCAGGAGCCGGTCGCCGCCGAGCACCGCATGCAGCTCCTCATGGTGCAGCGCCGCGACGGCGGGCTGACCATCGGCGACACCCACGAGTACGAGCACCCCTTCGCCTTCGACACCGTCGAGGAGCCCTACGAGCACCTCACCCGGGTCGTCGAGTCCTTCCTCGGGCGCCCCCTGCCACGCGTCCGCCACCGCTGGGCGGGCGTCTACGCCCAGTGCACCGACACCTCGCGCGTCGTCCACCGGCAGCAGGTGCGCGACGGGGTCTGGCTCGTCACCGGGCCCGGCGGGCGCGGCATGACCTGCTCGCCCGCCATCGCCGAAACGACCGCAGACCAACTGGGCTGGTGAACCACATGACTTCCCCGACCGACATCACGCGCGACCCCTACCGCCTCGTCGTCCTCGACATGGCCGGCACCACCGTCGCCGACGGCGGCCTCGTCGAGCAGGCCTTCTCCGCGGCGGCCCAACGCCTCGGCGTGCGCCCCGGATCCGACGAGCACGCCCGTCAACTCGCCTACGTACGCGCCACCATGGGCGAATCCAAGATCACAGTCTTCCGGCACCTCTTCGCCGGCGAGGTCGGCGAGCACGGTGAGCACGGCGAGGAGAGCGCGGAGGGCGACGACGCCGAACGCGGCGAGGCCAAGGCCCAGCAGGCCAACATCGCCTTCGAGGAGGCGTACGCGGAACTCGTCGACGGCGGCCGCATCGCCCCGGTCCCCGGCGCCCGCGAGGCCGTCGAACGGCTCGCGTCCGAGGGCCGCACCGTCGTCCTGACCACCGGGTTCGCCCGCACCACCCAGGACGCCATCCTCGCCGCCCTCGGCTGGCAGGACCTCGTCCCGCTCACCCTCTGCCCCGCCGACGCGGGGGGCCGGGGCCGGCCCTTCCCGGACATGGTGCTGGCCGCCTTCCTGCGCACCGGAGCCGTGGACGACGTCCGGCGGACCGTGGTGGCCGGCGACACCTCGTACGACATGCTCAGCGGCGTACGCTCCGGCGCCGGGATCGTCGCCGGGGTCCTCACCGGCGCCCACGACAGGGACCAGCTCACCCGGCACGGCGCGACCCACGTGCTCGGGTCCGTCGCCGAGCTGCCCGACCTCATCGCGCGGGCCGAGGCGTGAGCGCCCCGGCCCCCGCCGCCGGTGGGCGCGGCCCCGGCCGGGCCGCCCCCGCCGCCCCCAGCGGCATCCGCTTCGAGGGCGTCACCGTCGCCTACGGCAGGAACGTCGTCCTCGACCGGCTCGACCTCACCGTCGAACCCGGCGAGGTGATGGCCCTCCTCGGGCCGTCCGGCTCGGGCAAGACCACCGCCCTGCGGGCCGTCGCCGGGTTCGTCCGGCCCGCCTCCGGGCGGGTGTTCCTCGGCGGCCGGGACGTCACCGCCCTGCCCCCGCACCGGCGCGGCATCGGCATGGTCGTCCAGAGTTACGCCCTTTTCCCGCACCTCAAGGTCAAGGACAACGTGGCCTTCGGGCTGAAGGCCCACCGCACCCCGAAGGCCGAGATCCCCGGCCGGGTCACCGAGGCCCTCGAACTCGTCGGCATGGCCGCGTACGCGGAGCGCCACCCGCGCGAACTCTCCGGCGGCCAGCAGCAGCGCGTCGCCATCGCCCGCGCGCTCGCCATCCGCCCCGGCGTCCTGCTCCTCGACGAACCGCTCTCCGCCCTCGACGCCCGGCTCCGCTCCGGGATGCTCGCCGAACTGGCCCGGCTGCACCGGGAGTTGCCGGACGTCTCGATCCTGTACGTCACCCACGACCAGGTCGAGGCCCTCACCCTCGCCGACCGGATCGCCGTCATGGACCGGGCCCGGCTCCAGGACTGCGGCACCCCCCAGGAGCTCTACCGCCGCCCGCGCACCGAGTTCACCGCCTCGTTCGTCGGCAACGCCAACCTCCTCCCGGTCACGGTCACCGGTGCGGGAGCCGTCGAGTTCGGCGGCCACGCGCTCGCCACCCCCACCGACACCGCCGCTCCCGGAGCCACCGCGACCCTCTGCGTCCGGCCGCACCTGGTCGGCCTCGGCGACGGGCCCAACGCGCTCACCGGCAGCGTCACCGAGGTCCAGTGGCGCGGCTCCACCCACCGCGTCCACGCCGACGTGGACGGCCACCGCCTCATGGCCGACCTCCGTGAACTGCGCGAGCCCCCGGCCCTCGGCGACCCGGTCACCCTCCACTTCGCGGCCGAGGACGCGGTGCTGCTCCCGGCGGGAACGGCCGGAGCGAGCGAGTCGGCGGGAACGGCCGGAGCGAGCGAGCCGGCGGGAGTCGGCCCATGACCACAACCACCACCACCGGCACCACCGGCACCGGGGTCACCGCCACCGGCACAGCCGCCCCCCGGACCCCCGTCGAACCGGCCGCCGGCCCCGCCCCCGCACGGTCCCGCTCCGTCCCCACCTGGGTCTGGGCGCTGCCGCCCGTCGCCGTCCTCACGCTCGCGTTCCTCTACCCGCTGGCCCTCGTCGTCCAGCAGTCCGTCACCCCCGACGAGGGCGGCGTCTCGCTCGACCCGTACGCCGACGTCTTCGCCTCCGAGGTCTTCCGCGACGCGCTCACCACCACGGTGTGGCTCGCCGTCGGCTCGACCGTGGGATGCCTCGTCCTCGGGTTCGTCCTCGCGCTGGTCATCGCGTTCGTCCCGTTCCCCGGCGGGAAGGCGGTCGCCCGGTTCGTCGACGTGTTCCTCTCCTTCCCGTCCTTCCTCATCACCCTGGCCCTGCTGTTCATCTACGGGTCCGTCGGGATGGCCAACGGACTCTGGACCGACGTCACCGGGGCGGCCGAGGGGCCCTTCCACTTCCTGACCACCCCCTGGGGCGTCCTGCTCGCCGAGATCACCTACTTCACGCCGTTCGTGATGCGCCCGCTGCTCGCCGCGTTCTCCCAGCTCGACACCGGGCAGCTGGAGGTCGCCTCCTCGCTCGGCGCCGGGCCCGTCCGGATCATCCGGCAGGTCATCCTGCCCGAGGCGCTCCCGGCCCTCGCGGCGGGCGGCAGTCTCGTCCTGGTGATGTGCCTCAACGAGTTCGGGATCGTCCTGTTCACCGGGGCGAAGGACGTCACGACGCTGCCGATGCTCGTCTACAGCAAGGCGATCCTGGAGTCGGACTACCCGGCCGCCTGCGTCGTCGCCGTCGTCAACATCGCGATCTCCGTGGGCCTCTACAGCCTCTACCGGGTGGTGAGCCGTCGTGCTGGTGCATAGCCGGGCCGGGAAGTGGGCCACCTGGGCCGTCTTCCTCCTCCTCTTCGTCCCGCTGTTCGCGGTGCCCCTGCTCGTCATCCTCGCCGCGTCCCTCGCCACGAACTGGTCCGGCGCCTTCCCCTCCGGACCCACCGTCGAGCGCTACTCCGCCGCGACGAGCGGCGACTCCCTCCAGGCGCTGACCACCAGCCTGGTCACGGCCGTGGCCGCGAGCGTGCTGGCGCTCACCCTGGGTGGCTGGGCCGCTCTCGCCGCCGCGTCTCTCCGCAAGCGCGGAAAGCGGCTCCTGGACGCCCTGTTCATCCTGCCGGTCGCCGTGCCCTCGGTGGTCGTCGGCCTCGCGGTGCTGGTGGCCTACAGTCAGCCGCCCGTGCTGCTCAACGGGACGCGCTGGATCGTGATCCTCGCCCACACCGTCCTCGTCACCGCGTTCGCGTACCAGTCGGTCTCCGCCGCCGTACGCCGTCTGGACCCGATGTACGAACAGGCCGCCGCCGGCCTCGGGGCGAGCCCCGCCCGGGTCCTGTGGCGGATCCGGCTGCCTCTCCTGCTGCCCTCGCTCACCTCGGCCGCCGGGCTCTGCTTCGCCCTGTCCATGGGGGAGCTGAGCGCCACGATGATGCTCTACCCACCGGACTGGACCCCGCTGCCGGTGCAGATCTTCGCCGCCACCGACCGGGGCTCGCTCTTCACCGGCGCCGCCCTCGCCGTGGTCCTGATGGCGACGACGCTCCTCGTCCTGGCCGCCGTCTCCCGCATCCGGACCCGCGCCTCCTACCGCTGATCCCCGCCCCGTACTCCTCCCTGGAGAAACCCATGCGCAACCGCAACCGCAACCGCAACCGCAACCGCAACCGCATGCCTGCCCGTGCCCTCGCCCTCCCCATGGCCGGCCTCGCCGCCGTCACCCTCACCGCCTGCGGCGGCTCCTCCGCCGCGTCCGACGAGAAGTCCGTCACCGTCTACAGCGCCGACGGCCTCAAGGGCGAGAACGGCGACGGCTGGTACGACAAGGTCTTCAAGGACTTCGAGAAGAAGACCGGTATCGAGGTGAAGTACGTGGAGGGCGGCTCCGGCGAGATGGTGCAGCGCGCCGTCCGCGAGAAGTCCAACACCCAGGCCGACGTGCTCGTCACCCTGCCGCCCTTCATCCAGCAGGCCGACGCCAAGGGCCTCCTCACGGCGTACGAGCCGAAGGGCGCCGAGCAGGTCGACGGCGCCGACCGGGCGGCCGACGGGAAGTGGACCTCCGTCGTCAACAACTACTTCGGGTTCATCCACAACAAGAAGGAGCTGAAGAGCCCGCCCCGGACCTGGGAGGACCTGCTCGACCCCGCGTACAAGGAGAAGGTCCAGTACTCCACGCCCGGCGTCGCGGGCGACGGCACCGCCGTCCTCATCAAGGCGATGCACGACTTCGGCGGGCAGGAGCCGGCCATGGCGTACCTGAAGAAGCTCCAGACGAACAACGTCGGCCCGTCCGCCTCCACCGGAAAGCTCGCCCCCAAGGTCGACAAGGGGGAACTCCTCGCCGCCAACGGGGACGTCCAGATGAACTTCGCCCAGTCCAAGGACATGCCCAACCTCGGCATCTGGTTCCCCGCCAAGGGCGACGGGAAGCCCAGCAGCTTCGCTCTGCCGTACGCGGCCGGCCTCGTCGCCAAGGGCCCGCACAGCGAGAACGGCAAGAAGCTGCTCGACTTCATGCTCTCCGAGCAGGCCCAGCGCGACGTCAGCACGGTCGGCGGGGGCTTCGCCGCCCGCAAGGACATAGAGGCCACCGACGCCAACGCCGTCGAACTGGCCCGGCTGATGGAGGGCGTGGAGATCTTCGAGCCCGACTGGGCGGACATCGGCGCCAACCTGGACACGTACATCGACGCCTGGAAGTCGGCCACCGGAAGCTGACCGGCCACCTCTCCGCCACGGATTCCTGCGAAGGTCTGGACTCGGCCCGATTGTCTCGCGAAGGTAACGGGTCTGGTCCAGAAAGCCCAGTAAGCCCAGTAAGCCCAGAAGGTCCAGAAGGCAGTTCACGAAGGCAGTTCGCGCCCAGCCCCGTCCGACCCGCCCCCTCCCTGGAGGATCACGTGTCCCGGTCCCTGTCCCGCCGCTCCGTGCTCGCCACCACCGCCGCCGCGGCCACGGCCGCCGCCGTCGGCCCCCTCGCCACCGCCACCCCCGCGTACGCCGCGCCGACCCTCCCCGACGGCACCAGCAAGGACAAGGTGCTCGTCGTCGGCATGGACGGGCTGCGCCACGACGTCATCGCCGCCGCCAAGGCCCCGCACCTCAAGTCGATGATGGCGAACGGGACGTACGGCACCTCACTGCTGTACGCCAACCCGATGGCCGCCACCTCCTCCGGCCCCGGCTGGTCGACCATCTCCACCGGCGTCTGGCCCGACAAGCACGGCGTCAAGGACAACTCCTTCGCCGGGAAGAACTACGGGAAATACCCCGGCTTCCTCGCCCGCCTCGCCCAGATCCGCCCCCAGCTCTCGACCTACGCCGCCGTCGACTGGAAGCCCCTGGACGCCCAGGGCACGGTCACCCCGGGCGCCGACGCCAAGCTCGTCCTCGACGGCGACGCCGACGGCTACACCGGCCACGACGCCACCATCGCCGCCGAGACCGAGTCGATCCTCCGCAACCAGAACCCGGACGTCCTGTTCGTCTACTTCGGCCAGACCGACATCGCCGGCCACAACTCCGGTGCCGCCAGCGCCGCGTACCGCGCGGCGATCGACGTCCAGGACGGCTACCTCGGCCGCCTCCTGACCGCGATCAGGGCCCGCCCCTCGTACGCCAGCGAGCGGTGGACCGTCATCGTCACCACCGACCACGGCCACACCGACTCCGGCGGCCACGGCGGCAGTGCGATCGAGGAGCGACGCACCTTCGTCCTCGCCCAGGGCCCCGGCATCGTGGCCGGCGCCCGCCCCGCCGACACCCGCCTCGTGGACGTCGCCGCCACCGTCTTCAAGCAGCTCGGCATCACACCCGACCCCGCCTGGGGCCTGGACGGCAAGCCGATCCAGGAACGCTCCACCGACCCGTTCGAGGCCCTGTACCCCTCCCTCGCCGCACGCGCCGACGAGACCGGCATCCCGGCCGGCGTCCTCGGCTGGACCCACACCGCGCCCAGCGGCTGGTCGGTCGTGAACTCCGCGATGGGCACCGGGGGCGTGGCCGAGTGGCGCGGCTGGTCCTTCGCCACCGACGAGTTCTGGAGCCGCAGCCAGCGCGACCAGTCCCGTGAGCTGAACGTCCGCTCGCGCGGGATCTTCGCGGTCGCCGACTCCGACGAGTGGGACGACAAGGCCTCGTCGGGCCCGTACGACTCCACGCTGGTCACCCCGGCGTACGCGGTCGGCGGCAAGTCGACCGTCACGCTCGGCCTCACCACCCTCTACCGGCAGGAGGGCAGCCAGAGCGCCCGCGTCCTCGCCTCCTGGAACGGCGGCACGCCCGTCGAGGTGAAGCGCTACACGTCCGACGTGATCTCCCAGCGCCAGGCGCTCACCCTGGACGTCCCGTCCGGGGCCGCCAACGTGAGCTTCCGGTTCCACTACACCGGCAGCAACAACTGGTACTGGGTGATCGACGGGGTCACAGTCACCGCCGCCTAATTATGCTGGGGGTGCCGGGACGGCGTGGTCCGGGCACCCCCAGCACGCAGTGCGTACGGCAGGAGTCCCGACACATGGCAGAGCGCAAGCCCATCTCATCCTGGCTCACCGACATGGACGGCGTCCTCATCCACGAGGGCACCCCCATCCCCGGTGCCGATGCCTTCATCAAGCGGCTGCGGGATTCCGGGCTGCCCTTCCTCGTCCTCACCAACAACTCCATCTACACCGCGCGCGATCTGCACGCCCGGCTGAAGCGCATGGGCCTGGACGTGCCCGTGGAGAACATCTGGACCTCCGCGCTCGCCACCGCCCAGTTCCTCGACGACCAGCGCCCCGGCGGCACGGCGTACGTCATCGGCGAGGCCGGTCTCACCACCGCCCTGCACGACATCGGGTACGTCCTCACCGACCACGACCCGGACTACGTGGTGCTCGGCGAGACCCGGACGTACAGCTTCGAGGCGCTCACCAAGGCGATCCGGCTGATCAACGCGGGCGCCCGCTTCATCTGCACCAACCCCGACGAGACCGGCCCGTCCGCCGAGGGCCCGCTGCCCGCCACCGGTTCGGTCGCCGCCCTCATCACCAAGGCCACCGGCAAGGACCCGTACTTCGCGGGCAAGCCGAACCCCCTGATGATGCGGACCGGTCTCAACGCCATCGGCGCGCACTCCGAGACCAGCGCCATGATCGGCGACCGGATGGACACCGACGTACTCGCGGGCCTGGAAGCGGGCATGCAGACCTTCCTGGTCCTCACCGGGCTGACGTCCGTCGCCGACATCGACCGCTACCCGTACGGCCCCTCGCACGTCGTCGAGTCCATCGCCGACCTGGTGGACCTCATCGACCTGCCGGACCAGGTGGACCAGGGCAAGCAGGCGGACCAGGCCGGCAAGGCGGACAAGGCGGGCCGGTCCGCGTAACCGGACAGCCGCTGACCTGCGCGGACCGCATTCGCAGTCGTCCGAACCGTCGTCCGAACCGTCGCCCGGGCGTCGCTCGAATGGAGGACTGCGGATGCGGGCCGCAGCCGCAGGCGTGAACCTTCCCGTAGGAGGTTCACGATGCGTTCAATGCCCCTCACGTTCTGTGCCGCAGCGGCGGCCGCGCTCATAGCCGTGCCCGCACCCGCCGCTCTGGCGTCCCCGGCCGCCCCGGCCGGTGACGACGACCGGCGCACCGGCACCGTCTCGGTCACCCCGTCCACCATCGCCCCCGGCAGGAAGGTGGAGCTGTGGGTCGACGTCTGTGGCAAGGGCCGCGAGGCGACCGGCAACTCCGACGCCTTCTCCTCGGAGGCCCGCTTCCGCCCCGCCGACGACAACGGCCTCTTCGCCGAGGCCCGGATCCGGGACGACGCCGAACCCCGCTCCTACGACGTCTGGGTGACGTGCAAGGACGGCCGGGGGAAGGCGACCGGCACCCTCACCGTCGTCCACCACAACCGCCCCTCGCCCGCCGCACCCGTCAAGGCGGGCGGCGGAGGCGCCGCCACCCTCGCCCAACGGTCCACCGAAGCCGAGGGCCCCGGCACCCGGCACACGGTGATCGGTCTGGTGCTCGCCGCCGTCGCGGCCGTCGCCGTCGCCCTGCGCAGCTCGCGCCGGCGCCGCGGCCCGGCCGGCAGCTGAAATGGCAGCCCCGGACCGCCCGGCAGGCAACGGGCGACTGCTCACCGGAGTGACCTGGGCCGTGCTGCTGCTCGGCCTCTGGATCTGGGGCCGGGAGGCCGGCGGCGGGCTCGGCGGTCTGTCCGGGCCCACCACCGGCGATGTGGCCGCGGTCGGCCGCCCCCTCGGGGCGGAGCTGCCCCCGGCCCACGACCCGCTCGACGGGGCGGCCCCCGAACGCGTCGAGGTCCCCTCCGTGGGGATCTCGGCCCCCGTCATCACACGCGGCCTCGACCGGGACGGGGCCATCGACCCGCCCCCGTACGGCATGCCGAAGACCGCCGGCTGGTACGGCGACGGCACCCTGCCCGGCGCGAAGGGCGCGGCCCTGTTCGTCGGTCACGTCGACACCGACACCAAACCGGCCGTCTTCTACGGGCTCAGCGCGGTGAAGCCGGGCGCCCGCGTCGAGGTCACCCGGACCGACGGCAGCGTCGCGGAGTTCACCGTGGACGACGTCCAGCTCGTCACCCGGACACGCTTCGACGCGCAGAAGGCGTACGGACCCCGCGAGGACGGCCGGGCCGAGCTGCGGCTGATCACCTGCGGCGGAACGTACGACCACGAAACCCGCTCCTACACGGCGAACGTGGTCGTCTCCGCCTACCTCACCGGCGCGCAGGAGGCCGAGGAGGGCGGGGAGCGCGTACAGGCCGTGGGCCACGGAAGCCGCGGCTGACCCGACGCACCACGTGCTCCACGCGTTACGCAGGACACGGTCAACCCGGCCCGGCCCGCCGCCTCTCACGGGGCGGGCGGGCCGGGCCGGTCCTCGACCGCGTGCGCCCGGCCGCGGGAGTCGCCCGGCGCGGTACGGGAGGCCGGTGCGATGAGGGTGGGCCGGCAGGGTCGACCGCCACTGTAGGGGGACCCGGCGGACGGATGACCGGCTTTCGAACAGGATGTCCGGAACCGGTGCCCCGGTGTGACCGTAGTACGGGTGGGAGCGTGGGCGCCCGGCCGCTGTGCCAGGATGGATCGGACCGGCAGCACAGCGGTGCGACCAGTGAGCAACAGTGCAGGCAGTGCACCCAAGGGGGAGTGGATGTACGGCAGTTACACCGGCCGGTCCCGGACGCGCGGGCGCGCGGCTGGTCTGCGGACGACCAGCACGGCGGCGGCGCTCGGGGCGGCCCTGCTGCTGGCGGGCTGCTCCGGAGACGGGGAGGGCGGCGAGAAGAAGAGCGCGCCGACCGTCGAGCAGCAGCCCAAGGACAAGGATCCGTACTGGGTCAACCCCGACGGCAACGCGGCCCGTCAGGTCGCCGCGTACCAGGAGGACGACGACCAGGAGAAGGCCGACCTGATCCGGCGTATCGCCGAGCAGCCGGTCGGGGAGTGGATCGGCCCGGACGCCCCGGAGGACGAGGCGCGGCGCGTCACGGAGGCGGCCGCGAAGGCCGACCGGTACGCGCTGCTGGTTCTCTACAACATCCCCCACCGCGACTGCGGCCAGTTCTCCAAGGGCGGTGCCGCCGACGGCGACGCCTACCGCGCCTGGGTGGACGGCGTCGCCAAGGGCATCGGGAACCGCCAGGCGACCGTGATCCTGGAGCCGGACGCCCTGCTCCACCTGGTCGACGGCTGCACCCCCCAGGAACACCACCAGGAGCGCTACGACCTGCTCAAGGGCGCCATCGAGCGGCTGAAGCGGCAGCCCGCCACCAAGGTCTACGTGGACGCGGGCAACGCGGGCTGGCAGTCGCCCGGGGCCCTGCACGAGCCGCTGTGGCGGGCGGGCATCGCGAAGGCGGACGGCTTCTCGCTCAACGTGTCCAACTTCCGTACGACGGCCGTCAGCACGGAGTTCGGAAAGAAGCTGTCGGTGAAGGTGGGCGACAAGCCCTTCGTCATCGACACCAGCCGCAATGGCAACGGCCCCTACGAAGGCGGCGACCCGGCCCAGACCTGGTGCAACCCGCCCGGCCGGGCGCTCGGAGAGCCCCCGACCACGAAGACCGGCGACGAGCTGGTCGACGCCTATCTGTGGATCAAGCGCCCCGGCGAGTCCGACGGCGACTGCAAGGGCGGCCCGAAGGCGGGCGAGTGGTGGCCGGAGTACGCCCTGGGTCTGGCCCGCGCCACGAAGTAGCGCGAGGGCCGCAGTTGCCTACGGCCCCCGCGTACGTACGCCTACGGCACCTCCACCCACATCCCCTCGGACGGGGTGCCCTCCTCGTCGGTGACGAACAGCATGTACCAGCCCGACGGCACCAGCGCCCGGTTCTTCGGCACGGTGACCGTGATGTCGTCCGCCGACTTCTCGAGCTCCAGGTCGATGCTGCGCTGGTCGGTGTCGGTCACATGGGTGACCGCCGAGGGCCGCATCAGCTTCGCCGAGGCGATCGAGGAGGCCTGGCGCGTGGTGAACACGCCGGTCCCGCCGCGCTTGATGCTCTTGGGGCCGGCCGTGAGCTCCGGCCGGGAGCCTCGGTAGAGATAGGGCGGGGTGTAGATCTCGATGCGCTGCTCGAAGGTGCCCGGACGGGTGTTGATCTTGTCCGAGTAGAGCGGGTCCGATCCGAAGATCATGACCCGGCCGTCCGGCAGCAGCACGGACCCCGAGTGGTAGTTGCGCCCCACCGCCGGGTCCGCGACCCGCCGGTAGGTGTCCGTCTTCGCGTCGTACAGCCGGGCCTCCAGCACGTCCGAACCGCCGCGGCCCCGGTAGTCTCCGGAGCCGCCCGCCACGAGCAGCGAGTCGTCGGGGAGCAGGGAGGCGCTGGGGTAGCGGGTGCCCTTGTCCAGGGAGGCGCCCTCGGTGAACTTCGGGTTCTTCTCCTGGAGGTCGACCAGCCGGGACTTCGGGGTGGACTTCTCCGACTCGCCGACTCCGCCGCCGCCGATCACCATGAACCGCTCGTCCTGGGCCGGAGGCAGCCGTACGGTCGCCGAGGTCTCCATCTGGTCGGGGTCGCCGAGGCCGGGGATCTCGTCGAAATCGTTCGTCCGTACGTCCCAGATCCCGGGGGTGCGGCCCTCGCTCTGGAGCCCGTAGCCGGAGTTGGAGCCGGAGTAGAACAGCCTGCCGTCGTTGATCAGGAAGAGCGCCGGGTAGGTGGCGAACTTCCGGACGATGCCGCTGTCCTTCCAGGTCTTCTTCTTCGGGTCGTACACCTCGGCCTTGCCCACGTCGATCTGGCCGATGTCGTCCAGGCCGGAGACGGCGAGAACCTTGCCGTCCTGGAGCGTCGTGAGGGTGGGGTACCAGCGGGCCTTGTCCATCGGGTCGACCGGGATGTACTTCTCCGCGACCGGGTCGAACTCGTAGGCGTCGTTGATGCCCTGGAAGTCCTTCTTGTCCAGCGCCAGCTTCTGCGCGATCCCGTAGACGTTGCGGGTGTCCTCGGCGGAGAGTCCCGCGACGCGGTAGTTGTCCTCGGTGCCGGTCTCGTGCTTCCGCCCGGACTTCTCGGCCTCCACGTAGATGCGGCCGACGCCTGCTTCGTTGCGCTGGTACTCACCGGTCTTCTTGTCGAAGACCTTGGTGGCCTTCTCCACCAGCAGCGGGTCCTGGGAGATGAAGGTCTTGCCGCTCTCCTTGCCCGTGAAGCGGGTGCCCGCGGGGAGAGTGATCGGCTTGCGGGGGTTCTCGTTGCGGACGATCATCAGACCGCCGGCCTTGGTGACGTCGCCCCCGAGCTTCTCGTAGCGCTTGGTGCCGCCGGCTATGAGGAGATTGCCGCCGGGGAGCTGGGTGTGGCCCGCGCAGAACAGGTCCTTGGGCGTGGGGATGTCCTTGAAGACGTTCGTCTTCGGGTCCCACAGCACGGACCGGAAGCTCTTCGCGTCGAAGTTCTTCTCGTTGTTGCCGGAGCCCGCGACGAGCAACACCTTGCCGGTGCGCAGCAGCGCGGCGTGGACGGCGTTGACCCGGTGCTCGGCGGGGATGTCCAGGAAGTCCCAGTGGCCGTTGGCCTCTTTGTACGACTGCTTGTTGATCGTGTAGTGGTGGTAGCGCTCGGTGCCGAAGCGGTAGAGCCACGGTCCGTTCGCCCCCGCGAGGGCGACCACGGCGACCGTGCCGATCGCGAACCGTCGCGTACGCAGACCGGAGCGGCGGGCCCGTGCCCCAGCGCGGCGGGAGGCCGGACCTGTGGAACGGCGGGCGCCCCGGCTCGAATGTTTTGTCATGACTGCGGTCCCCCCAGGGCGATCTTCATGGTCTGGTCAGGGCCGGGTCCGGCCGGACCCGTCGGTGGCCCGCCCGGCGGCCGCGGGCCGGACGAGCCCGCCCGGCGCCGGCCGCGGCGCTTCTTCTTCTCCGCGCGGATGGTGTGCCGCCAGCCGATGATCGGCGCCGCGGTGATCAGCAGCGCCAGCGTGGCCCAGGTGACCATCGCGGGGTGGCTGTGGCCCAGGAAGAACGAGGAGATGATCGACGCGCCGAACACGACGATGAAGAACAGGTGGATGCGGAAGGTCCCGAACAGGGTGTCCGGGCTGGACGAGTCGCCCTTGGGGGTCACCACGAACGAGCTCTTGCGGCGCAGCACCGCGTCCATCAGCGAGCGGGCGTAGATCGGTGCGGAGAGCGCCGACATCGCCATGCCGGCCAGACCGCCGGAGCCCTCGGGCTCGTGCGGCGAGACGTTGTGGCGGCGGTTCCAGATGTACAGGCCGATCTGGAGGGCGGAGGCGTTGCCGTACAGCATCATCCAGATCGTCGGGTCGATCTGGACGCCGGAGGCGCCCATGCCGAGGAACAGCGCGCAACTGAGGGCCGCGAGGATCCAGTTCATGGCCGACATCGGATAGAAGATGATCATCATCGTGTAGTTGAAGAGCTTGCCGGGCGGCATGGTCCCGAAGCCCTTCCAGAACTGCCCGATGATCGTCTCGTAGGTGCCCCGGGACCAGCGCAGCTGCTGGGTGAAGAAGTCCGTCCACGCGGTCGGGCCCTCGCCGACGGCCAGCACGTCCGGGGTGTAGACCGAGCGCCACTTCTTCCCCGTCACCGGGTTGCGGTGGCGGTGGATCTCGAACCCGGTGGCCATGTCCTCGGTGATCGAGTCGTACAGGCCGCCGATCTGCTTGAGCGCCGAGATGCGGACCGCGTTGCTGGTGCCGACGAACATGGGCGAGCCGTAGCGGTTGCCCGCGCGCTGGATCAGGGCGTGGAAGAGGAACTGCTGCGACTCGGCGGCCTTGGTGACGAAGGTGTCGTAGTTGCCGTAGACCTGCGGGCCGATGACGAAGCCGACGTCCGGGTCGCGGAAGTAGCCGAGCATCCGCTCCAGGTAGTTCGCCATCGGGATGTGGTCGGTGTCGACCGAGGCGAAGAAGTCGTAGTCGCCGCCGTGCGCGTCCAGCCAGGCGTTGTAGTTGCCGTGCTTGGTCTTGGCGCGGTGCGGGCCCTTGGCCTGGTTCCAGTGCGCCACGCCCTTGCGGGAGAAGTGGTGCACGCCGAGCCGGGCGCAGACCTCCTTGACCGCCGGGTCATTGCCCTCGTCCAGCAGCCAGACGTGCATCAGACCGCGGTGGCGGATCTTCACGGCCGCCTCCAGGGTCTTCGTCACCATCTCCAGCGGTTCCTTGCCGGGGACGAAGGAGGTGAGGAAGGCGACCTTGGTGCCGGACTCCGGGATCACCGGGACCGGGTCGCGGGCGACCAGGGTGGCGTGGGCGTTCGACAGGACGTTCAGCGTGCGGAACAGCTCGATCAGACCGATCGAGACCAGCATGACGATGTCGAGGACCAGCAGGAGGTCGTTGTCCAGGTTCGGATCGCGGTCCGTCCAGTGGCTGGGCTGCATCAGCCAGGCGAAGAGGCCGAGCGAGACGAGGGGAGCCGCGCCGAGCAGGAGCGCCGCGCGCACGCGGTGCGGCTCCTGGGATATGAGCGAGCGGTACCGCACCTGGTACGGCTTGCCCGCGGGGGGCTGCGTCAGCGGTCCGGCGAGACGACTGTAGTGCTCGTAGTCGTAGCGCGGCAGTTCCTTCTCGGCACGCCGCCGCGCCGCGCCGGCCCGCAGCCCCGCGGGTATCCGGAGCTGCGTCGTCCGGGAAGCGTCGTTCTCCTGCCGGTCGCCTGGCGGCGTCGACGTCATGGGTACATCCCCCCGCACGCATGCTGGTGCGTGACTGTTCGGTCTCTCTCTTCGTGCGCGGTGGGCCCCCGTTCTTCACCGGGCACGCACACGGTGGCAGGCCATCGTCCCCACAGACATGGATGGGCAGCCTTCCGGTTGCATGATGCCCCCTCGGCGTCCGCCCTTGAGCGGGGCCCCCACCCCGCGGCGCAGATAACCGGAACGTCACGCTCTGCTGCGCCAACTGTACGGATCAGCAGCCCCCTTGGACCTGACGGTCCTCAGACAGATTGTCCGACACCGAACGGGATCGCAAGGGTGAAACAGACTGATTGCCGGTCATACGCACGATTTGACCACACCTTGTGGAGGGGGTGTGATGAAGCGGAGACCGGCGCTCGCTCCCTCTCCGTCGCCGCTCTGTCACCGCTCCGCGACGGTCCGGAGTCCGGTGCGCGAGCTCGGTGCGTAGCTGTGCGTGCATGCCCATCGGGTGTCGCCGGGTACCGGACGGGGAATGATCAAAGCCCCCTCACTGAACGTGAGGGGGCTTTGACTGTGCGTGCGCCGTCAGGGACTCGAACCCCGGACCCGCTGATTAAGAGTCAGCTGCTCTAACCAACTGAGCTAACGGCGCTTGCTGACCTGGAGAACTCTACCCGACTCCCCGGCGTGCTCCGAACCATTTACCGGACGCCACGCCCCGTCAGATAGTCGTTTTTTTCCTTTGTCCCGTCAAAATGCGATATGTCAGGAGAGTTGAGACACTGACGCCCGTTGCAGCTGCGCCCAAAGATCTTGACGAATGACGAGTGCGGAGGGGAATCGCATGACTGTGCCGGTCTTCGAGGAGTACGAACCCGCCATCGACTGCGGATGTGCGGGGTGTGCCGTGCGGCGGCGCTCCGCCGCGAGGGCCCTGCCGGTGCGGCGCGGCGGCCACCCCGCCGCGCACGGCGCGCGCCGCGCCCTGGTGCTGGCCACGGCCGCCGGGGTGGTGCTCTCCTGTGGAGCCGCGGGAGTGGCCGCCGCCGGCCAGGCCCCGGGGCCGCCACGCGCCGACGGGGGAGCCGACCCCGAACCGTCGACCCCGCAGGGTGAGAAGGGGCCACTGCGGGGCACCGGCGCCTCGGGCCCGCCGTCCGCCGGATCGGCCGCACCGAAGACGAGCCGGGCCGAGATCATCGACCGGGCCAAGCGGTGGGTGGGCGCGAAGGTCCCGTACAGCATGGAGAAGTACTGGTCGGACGGCTACCGCCAGGACTGCTCGGGCTATGTCTCGATGGCCTGGAACCTCGGCAGCAACGAGTGGACCGGCAGCCTCGCCGCCTACGGGACCCGGATCGCCCGCGCCGACCTCCAGCCCGGCGACATCCTCCTCTTCCACAACCCGGCCGACCCCTCCAAGGGCTCGCACGTCACGATCTTCGGCGGCTGGAGCGACTCCACGCGCACCCATTACGTCGCCTACGAGCAGGCGCGCCCGCGGACGCGGAAGCAGTCGACGCCCCTGGCGTACTGGAACAACTCCGACCGTTACGTGGCGTACCGGTACAAAGGGGTCACGGGTGGATCGCCCGGCTCCGGATCCTCCACCGCCTTCCCCGGGGCGAAGACGTTCGGTCCCGGCGCCGACAACGAGTACGTCACCCAGCTCGGCCGGCTGCTGGTCCAGCGGGGCGGCAAGCGTTTCTACGCGGTCGGCCCCGGACCCGTGTGGAGCGCGGCCGACCGGCGTGCGACCCAGGCGTTCCAGCGGGCGCAGGGCTGGCAGGGCAAGGAGGCGGACGGCATCCCGGGCCCGGACACCTGGCGCCTGCTGGCCACCGGAGGCGGACGGAACATTCCGGCCGCCGGCGCGGGCGGCAGCCCGAACACAGCCGTCGCGTTCCCCGGGCGCGGCTATTTCAAGCCGGGTCAGTCCAACAGCCATGTCGACCGGCTCGGCGAACAGTTGGTGAAGAAGGGATACGGCAAGCACTACGTGTCGGGCCCCGACCCGCGCTGGACCGAGGCCGACCGCCGCAACGTCGAGGCGTTCCAGCGGGCCCAGGGCTGGCGTGGCGGGGCGGCCGATGGTTATCCGGGGCCGGAGACCTGGCGCCGGCTCTTCGCGTGACGGACGTGACGGAAAGGAAGCGGTAACCGGTGACCCCCAACGACGACCAGACCCCCCGGACCAGCCCCGCCCCCCACCCCTTGGACGACCAACTCCCGCCGTCCCTCTTCGCCCCACCGGGCAGGGGCTCCCCGCCCCCGCTCTTCGGCCCCGCCGTCGACAGGACCCCACCGCCGGAGGGTGAGCTTCCGCCCCGGCCGGGCGCCGAGCCCACGCCTCCGCAGGACGTGAAGCCCGCGCCTGGGTCGGACGTGAAGCTCACGCCTGGGTCGGACATGAAGCCCGCGTCTCCGCAGGACGTGAAGCCCGTGCCTGGGTCGGACCTGAAGCCCGTGCCTGGGTCGGACGTGAAGCTCACGCCTGGGTCGGACGCGGACGCCGCGCCGACGCCGGGCGCCGAGCCCACGCCGGTGCCGGAGGCCAAGCTTCCGCCGCCGCTGTTCGGCCCTGTGGGCAAGGGCTCCCCGCCCCCGCTCTTCGGTCCCCCGGTCGACAAGGCCCTCCCGCCGGACGCTGAGCTTCCGCGTCGGCCGGGCGCCGAGCCCACGCCGCCCCTGTTCGGTGGCGCGGGCCGGGGCTCCGCCCCGCCGGCCGCGGGCAAGGTCCCGCCCGCGCCCCCCCGGACCGGAGCCCCGGAGCCCCCGGACGTGAGCCTGCACCTCGGCCCGTCCCCGGACCGCCGGCCGGACGGGCCGGGCGGACCGATCCCCGCCGCCGCCGGTGGTCGCGCCGGTGAGCGTCCTGCCTCCGACCGCCCCACCCCGGACCGTCGGCCGGAAGGGCCGGCCCCGGCCGCCTCTTCCGACGACCGCCTCACCCCTGGCGGTTCTGTCGGCGACCGCTCCACCCCCGCGCGCCCCGTTCCGCTCGACGGGAACCTGCACCTCAAGCCCGTCCGGCGTTTGAGGACGGAACCCTCGGCGGACTGGACCCCGCATCCGTCCTACGGGGCCGAGCCGGGGGCCGGAAAGGGCCCCACCCGGAAGGCCTCGCCCGGGAACGGGCCTCGGGGCGACGACCCCGGGCCCGACACCGAGCTGGACCTCGTCCTGGACCTGGCCTCCGGCGACCGGGCCGCCTCCGCCACGTTCTCCGTGCCCGTATCCCTTCCCGTGCCCGCGTCCCCGACCGCCGCCGCGACACCCACCCCCGCCGCGGCGACGCCCTCGTACCCCGGCCGCCGCCACTCCGTCATCGCCAACGAGACCACCGCCTCCATCCCCGTACACCTCCTCTTCCGCGACGACCAGGAGCCGGCCGAGCCGGGCGCCGCGGCGGCGCTGCCCGCGGCCGTCGTCCGCCGCCCCGCCACCGGGGACCGCTCGCCCGCCACCAGGCGGCCCCCCGTGCCGCGTTCGCCGCAGACGAGGGTCCAGCCGTCGACCCGGCCCGCCCCGGCCGCCGACCCCCGCCTCGCCGAACGGCCCGGCCCCGCCCTGCCCGGCTCCGCCGCCCTCCTCGTCGGCGCGGCCGGAATCGCCGGCGGACTGGCCGTCCTGTGGTGGCGCGGTGCGCTGCCCGCCGCCTGGCAGACGGCCGTCGGCCTCGCCCCCCGGGCCGACCTCGGCGTCGGCTTCGGCGCCTGGGCCCTGCTCGCCCTCCTCGCCACCGTGGTGCTCCTCGCGCTCGGCGGCCTCGGCCGGGGCCGGGTCGGGTACGCGTGGGTGCTGACGCTCTTCGGCGACTACCGGGGCAGCGTCCGGCGCACCGGCCTCGTCTGGGTCTCGCCCCTGCTGCTGCGCCGCCGCGTCGACGTACGGCTGCGGCACTGGCGCAGCGAGCCGCTGCCCGCCGTCGACGCGAACGGCACCGCGTTGCGCGTGGTCGTCCTCGTGGTGTGGCGGATCGACGACACGGTCCGGGCCGTCCTCGGCATCGAGGACCACGAGGCGTATCTGAGCGCACAGGTCGAGGCCGCGATGGCCCGGGTCCTCTCGCAGCTGCCCGCCGACGCGTTCCACGAGGACGCCCCGAGCCTGCGCGACGCGGAGGCGGTCGGCGACGCCCTGACGCGGATGCTGAAGGCGGACTGCGAACCCGTGGGCGTGGAGGTGTACTCGGCGCAGCCGACCGGCATCGAGTACGCCCCCGAGGTGGCGGCGGCGATGCAGCGGCGGCGGATCGCCGCGATCGACTCCAAGCACCGGGACAGCGTGCTCACCTCCGTGGTGGACGCGGTCGACGACACCGTCAACCGGCTCACCACGCGCGGCATCGTCGAACTCGACGACTACGAACGCAAGGCGCTTGTCAAGGACTTGACGGTCGCCTTCTACACCGGACGCAGCGGGGGAGGAGACGGGGCCTGAGACGCCCGGAGGCGTCGGGCGAGGTCGGAGAGGGGTGCGGGGGCGGTCCGGGGCAGTCTGTCGACCCGTTGGAATATGACCCCCTCATTGGTCTGGACATGTTCACGTCGCGTCAATAATCTAAGGCTTGGTCTAGACCGCAGTACCTCGCATGCACAGCACCACGCACCAAGCGCGCAGCAGTCGAGCAATGCTCATGGAACCTCCCCCACGTTCTAGAGGAGCGACAGCCCATGCGGAAAAAGGCAAGCGCGGCAGTGATCGGTCTGGCGATAGCGGGCGTCTCGGTGCTCGCGACCACGAGCGCCAGCAGCCACGGCTACACGGACTCCCCGATCAGCCGTCAGAAACTCTGTGCCAACGGCACGGTGACCGGCTGCGGAAACATCCAGTGGGAGCCGCAGAGCGTCGAGGGGCTCAAGGGCTTCCCGGCGGCAGGACCGGCGGACGGCAAGATCTGCTCCGGCGGCAACGGGCAGTTCGCCCAGCTCGACGACCCGCGCGGCGGCAACTGGCCCGCCACCCAGGTCACCGGCGGACAGGGCTACAGCTTCCGCTGGCAGTTCACCGCCCGCCACTCCACCAGCGACTTCCGCTACTACATCACCAAGAACGGCTGGGACTCCACCAAGCCGCTCACCCGGGCCGCGCTCGAATCGCAGCCCTTCATGACCGTGCCCTACGGGAACCAGCAGCCGCCGGCCACGCTGACCCACCAGGGCACGATCCCCACCCAGAAGACCGGCAAGCACATCGTGCTCGCCGTGTGGAACGTGGCGGACACCCAGAACGCGTTCTACGCCTGCTCCGACATTAAGTTCTGACGCTCCTTCAGTTATCGTGCGGCGCCATGAGAGGTACCGGCACCGTCGCGGAGCTCGTACGACGTCGATGGGGTGACCACCGGCCCGCCCTGAAGCACGGCCCCACCGTGCTCAGTCATCACCAGGTGGTCGAGGGCGCCGCCGCACGGGCGGCGCTCCTCGCGGACCTTCTTCCGCGAGGCGGTGAGCCGCATCTCGGCGTGCTGCTCGACAACACCCCCGAGTTCCCGCTGTGGCTCAGCGCGGCGGCCCTGGCCGGGGCCGCCGTCGCGGGGATCAACCCGACCCGGCGCGGCCCCGAGCTGGCCCGCGACATCCTGCACACCGAAGCCCCGGTCCTGATCACCGAGCGCGCCCACCTGCCGCTCCTCGACGGCCTGGAGCTGCCGGGGGTACGGGTCCTGGTCACCGACACCGAGGCGTACGCCGCCCTGCTCGCCCCCTACGCGGGCGCCCGGCCCGGCGACGCCGTCGTCGCCCCGGTCGGCGCCGACAGCCGCATGCTCCTCTACTTCACCTCCGGCTCCACCGGCGCGCCCAAGGCCGCGATCTGCACCCAGGGCCGGCTCGCGGGGGCCGGCGCGTCCCTCGCCGGACACTTCGGCGTACGGCCGGACGACGTCCACTACATCTGCATGCCGATGTTCCACGGCAACGCGGTCCTCGCCGACTGGGCCCCCGCCCTGGGGCGTGTTTCGAAAGTCCCGCCTGCTCGGCGACGCCTGGCACGCACGCTCGCCGCGTTGTCGGGATCACCCCGATACATCCAGTATCGGGGCGACCCTCCGCCTTGCGATCGCACGCACCAGACGCCGCCGAGCCCGCCCTCCGGGCGGACGGCGCTACTTTCGAAACACGCCCTGGCCGCCGGAGCCGCGATAGCACTGCGCCCCCGCTTCTCCGCCTCCGCCTTCCTCGACGACGTACGCGGCTACGGGGCGACGTACTTCACCTACGTCGGGCGGGCCGTGCAGTACCTGCTGGCCACCCCCGAGCGCCCCGACGACCGGGACCACCCGCTGCGCCTGGGCTTCGGCACCGAGGCCGGGGCGGTGGACGCGGCCCGGTTCCAGGAGCGGTTCGGGGTGCGGCTCGTCGAGGGATACGGCTCCTCCGAGGGCGGCGCCGCCATCCAGCGCACCCCCGGCACCCCGCCGGGCGCGATCGGCCGGGCCGCCCCCGACGACGACCTCGCCGTCGTCGACCCGGACAGCGGTGAGGAACGGGCCCCGGCCCGCTTCGGCCCGGGCGGGCGGCTGCTCAACGGGGACGATGCCATCGGCGAGCTGGTCAACCGGGGCCCGACGCCCTTCGAGGGCTACTGGCGCAACCCGGAGGCCGACGCCGAGCGGGCCCGCCGCGGCTGGTACTGGACCGGGGACCTCTTCTACCGGGACGCCGACGGCTTCCTCTACTTCGCCGGCCGCACCCACGACCGGCTCCGCGTCGACAGCGAGAACCTGGCCGCCGCGATGATCGAGCACATCCTGGCCCGCTGGGAGGAGGCGGCCGCCACCGCCGTCTACGCGCTCCCGGACCCGGTCACCGGCGACCAGGTGATGGCCGCCCTTGCACTCCGGGCGGGCGCGGTCTTCGACCCGGCGGCCTTCGCCGCTTTCCTGCGTGCCCAGCCGGACCTGGGGACGAAGATGGCTCCCCGGTTCGTCCGCATCCTCGACCGGATGCCGGTCACCGCGACGAACAAGATCCACCGGGTGGCGCTCCGCCGGGAGGGCTTCCGCTGCCCCGACCCGGTCTGGTGGGACCCGGCCGGCGACGGCTCGTACGCGCCGCTCGACGCCGAGCGCCTGGGGGCCCTGCTCGCCCGCTACGCCGAGCACGGCAGACCGCTCTGACCAGGGAGAAAGCACAGTGGGCGGCCTCCGTGAAGGAGACCGCCCACTGCGTGTCGTGCGCCGTCAGGGACTCGAACCCCGGACCCGCTGATTAAGAGTCAGCTGCTCTAACCAACTGAGCTAACGGCGCCTGCTGACTCGAAAATAATACCTGGTCCGGATGAGTGCTGATGACACCCCTCGTCGCCCCGCCTTCCGAGGCCCCGGGAGAGGCCGCCGCCCCGCGCCCCCTACGCCGTCCCGCGGCCAGCTACCGCGTCCGGGACCAGCGGACCGATCCAGGCGGCGAAGGCGTCCCCCAGCTCGGCCCCGGCCGCACGGACGATCTCGTTCGGGTCCTCGGCGGCCTCCAGGCCGAAGCGCTCGCGCAGCCAGGCCCGGAACGCGGGGTTCCGCGGGCAGGGGTCGTACCCGTCCTCCTCGCCCCCGCCCTCCTCCTCGCGCTCGTCGTAGTAGTCCACGTCGTCCCAGCCGTACATCGGGGACCAGCCGGAGGCGGTGACGCTACCGCCCGTGAGTCCCGGCCCCCGGCCGCTACGAGCACCGGTCCGGCCGCTACAGCGCGAGCGACAGCAGAACGGGCGCCGCCCGGCGGCTGAGGGTGTCGGCCGCCGCCCGCAGCCGGTGCGCGTCCTCGATCGGCAGCGACAGGGCGAGGCAGCCCGCGGCGGAGCCGGCCGTCAGCGGCACGGCCGCGCAGACGGTGCCCACCGCGTACTCCTGGAGATCCAGCATGGGGACCGTGGCGGCCTGGGCGTCCAGCTGGGAGAAGAGGATCTTCTCGTTGGTGATCGTCCGGGAGGTGAGCCGGGCCGTCCGGTGCCGGGAGATGTGGTCGCGCCGCCCGTCGTGGTCGAGCTGGGCCAGCAGGCACTTGCCGACCGCGCTGGCGTGCGCGGAGGAGCGGAAGTCCACCCACTCGTTGACCGCCGGTGTCAGCGGCCCGTCCGCGACCTGCTCCACGCTGATCTCGCCGTCGACATAGCGGCTGAGATAGACCGCCGCGCCGACGGAGTCGCGCAGCTCGGCCAGGGCGTGCTGGAGGCGGTCCTCCAGTGCCTGGCGGCGGGCCGCCCCGGAGCCGAGCAGCAGCAGCGAGGCGCCGATGACGTACGCGCCGTCGCTGATCTGCTCCACGTACCCCTCGCGGCGCAGGGTGAGGAGCAGGGAGGCGAGGTGGCCGGTCGGCAGCCCCGTCTCGCGGGAGATCTGGGCATCGGTCACGCCGTTGCCGTGCTGGGAAACCGTTTCGAGCACGCGCAGGGCGTACTGCACCGAGTGGAATGGCGCGGTCGGCTCGGGCTTCAACGCCACGGTGTCCCCCTACCAGGTTGTGACCGCAAGCTTTCGCCCCACGATAGCCGCCGAAACCCCCGCACGGGGCGGCAGTTGACGAGCCAGTGGGCGCGCCCCGGAGCTGTCAACTGGGGCGCACCCGTCTGGCATATGCCAACGTCATGGGCGGAACCGCAACTGCGAGGTCACAGCACCGCGTTGAGGAACTCGCGCGTACGTTCGTGTGACGGATCGGAGAAGATTTTTTCCGGGGATCCGGCCTCCACGACCCGCCCCGCGTCGAACATCAGCACCTTCTCCGAGACATCCCGGGCGAAGTTCATCTCGTGGGTCACGCAGAGCATGGTGATGTCGGTGTTCCGGGCGATGTCCCCCAGCAGCTCCAGCACGCCCGCCACCAGCTCCGGGTCGAGCGCCGACGTCACCTCGTCCAGGAGCAGGATCTCCGGCTCCATGGCCAGGGCTCGGGCGATGGCGACCCGCTGCTGCTGGCCGCCGGAGAGCTGCGAGGGATGGGCGTCGACCTTGGCGGAGAGGCCGACCAGGTCCAGCAGTTCCCGGGCCCGCACCTCGGCCTCCTCGCGGCTCTTGCCGAGCACGCTGACCGGGGCCTCGGTGATGTTCTCGATCACCTTCATGTTCGGGAAGAGGTTGAACTGCTGGAAGACCATCCCGATCTTCTTCCGGGACTCGCGCAGCTGCTTCTCGCCCGCGGGCTTCAGCGAACCGTCCGGGGCCCGTACGTGGGTCAGCGGTGAGCCGTTGACCCAGATCACCCCGTCGCTGACCTTCTCCAGCGTCATCAGCAGCCGCAGGATCGTGGTCTTGCCCGAGCCGCTGGGCCCGATCAGGGTGACGTGCTCGCCGCGGTCCACGGTGAAGTCCAGCTCGTCCAGGACCACATGGTCGCCGTAGCGCTTCACCACCTTGTCGAACCGCACCAGCGGCTCGCCCGTGCGCGCGGCGGCCGGGGCGGCGTCCTCGGGAGCTGCGGCCGGCCCCGGCGACTCCGTCTTCTTCAGGGGGAGGGGTTCAGTGGCCAAGGCGCTTCTCCAGCTTTCTCATCAACAGCGACGTGGGGTAGCTCGCGACCAGGAAGATCAGGCCGGCGAGGGTGAACACCTCGGTGTACGCGAACTGCTCGGCCCCGTACTTCCGGGCCTCGAAGACCATCTCCTGCACCGTGATCACGGCGAGGAACGGCGTCTCCTTGAACATCGAGATCGCGTAGTTCCCGAGCGCGGGCAGCACGTTGCGCACCGCCTGCGGCAGGATCACGGCCTGCCAGGTGCGCCGGGGCGACAGCGACAGCGCGCGGCACGCCTCCCACTGGCCCTTCGGCACCCCGTCGATCCCGGCCCGGTAGACCTCGGAGGTGTACGCGGCGTAGTGGACGCCCAGCACGGTGATGCCGATGTACAGCGGCTCCACCGTGTTGAACAGGGCGGCTGCTCCCACCAGTTGGACCAGCAGCGGGGTGGAGCGGACGAACTCCGTGACGAGCCGCACCGGGACCGTCACGAACCTGCTGGGCGCGCGCCCGGCCATCGCGACGACCAGTCCCAGCACGGCCGCCACGAGGGTGCCGAGCACCGTGGCGAGCAGGGTGACCTTGAACCCCTCCAGGAGGAGCGGCAGGGACTCCCCGACGGCGTTCCAGTCGAAGCCGTTCACCGGGTACCTCCCACGGCGGTCGTGGCCGCGCTGCGGCTCCTGAACAGGCTCTTCGCGCCGGTGTCCAGGCCGAGCCGCCGCTTGGCGCTCCGCTCCAGCAGATTCATCAGCATCGTCAGCGCGTACGCCAGGACGAAGTAGGCGGCCAGCAGGGTCAGATAGGCGGTGAGGGTCTCACCGGTACGGTCGCGCAGCTGCTGGATCACCGTCATCAGATCGGCGGCGGAGATCAGCCACAGCAGCGGGGTCGCCTTCAGCAGCTGGATCAGCAGATTGGTGAAGCTCGGGATCATCTGCACCCAGGCCTGCGGCAGGATCACCTTCCACAGCCGCCTGGACGGGCTCAGGTTGAGCGCGATCGCCGCCTCGTACTGCCCGCGCGGTACGGAGTTGATCGCGCCCCGCACCACTTCTGCCCCGTAGGCACCGAAGTTGAGGCCGAACGCGACCACGCCGCAGACGACCGGGGTCAGTTCGTAGCCGGTCAGCAGCGGCATCGCGTAGTAGAGCCAGAACAGCTGGATGTAGAGGGAGGTGCCCCGGAAGAACTCCACGACCACCCGGGAGACCCCGCGGGCCAGGAGCAGCCGGCTGCCCGCCATCAGCCCGAGTGCGAAGGCCAGCACCCCTGCCAGCAGCGCGCCCAGGACCGTGGCCTGGAGCGTCACCCACAGGCCCGAGCGGACCCGGGGGAACTCCTCGACGAGGAGGGAGAAGAAGTCAGTCATGCGTGCGCGTCCGCCCCGTCAGCCCTTGCACAGATCCGCGGTCTTCAGGTCGGCGGGCGGGATCTCCGTCTCCCCGAACCCGTACGGCTCCAGCAGCTGCACATAGCGGGAGCGGTCCGACACGATCTTCTTCAGTTCGCGGTTGAAGGAGTCCCGCAGGTCCTCGTTGCCCTTGCGGAAGACCGCCCCGCCGGGGGAGAACTGCTCCTTGCCGTCCAGCTGCGGCACGAACGCCTCGGTGACCTCGGTGTCCGGGTTGGTCTTCGCCAGCCAGCGGAGCGAGATGCCGGTGAGCAGGAAGGCGTCGACCCGGCCGCCCTTGACGGCGTCGGCCCCGTCCTGCGGCTTCTGCAGCGTCTTGATCTTGTCCTCGGCTATGCCGGCGCCCTTGGCGTAACTGCCCTCGACCGCACCCGACATCACGCCGACGGTGATCCCCGCCTCCTTCGCGGAGGCCAGATCGGTGATCTTCTTCGGGTTGCCCTTCTTCACCATCAGCGCGGTCGGCGAGATGAACTCCGGCTCGGAGAAGATGGCGTTGCCGCAGCGCTCCGGGGTGATGGCCATGCCCGCGCTGACCACGTCGTACTTCCCGGCCTGGAGTCCGGGGATCAGCCCGTCCCACTCGGAGAGCGTCGGCTTCAGCTCGTCCACCCCGAGCGCCTTGAAGATCTCCCGGTGCAGTGTCGGGGCCTCGCCCTTGAGCTCCTTGCCCTCCAGATACCCGTACGGGGCCTCGTTCGCGTAGGCCACCCGTACGAAGCCCTGCTTGCGGAGCTTGTCCAGGGCGCCCTCGCCGGTCGCGGATCCGGAGTCGGTCTTGCTGCATGCGGTGAGGAGGCCGGGAACGACGAGGAGGCCGCCCACGGCCGCCGATCCGTTGAGGAAACCCCGGCGGGACAGGTTCGGGAATTCAGCCATGGTTCGCAATCTCCTGGAGGTCGAACAGTCCGGACAGAGTGACCCCCTGCCCGATCCCGTACGTCTATGCGGGAAGCCGGAGGCATGTAACCCAACAGTGGCCGGAAGGTGACCTTCCCGTGCCCGAAGGAGGCGGAGTGCGACCGGGAGTGTGCGGGGCGTGTTCCCCGGTGGCGAAGGCTTCATGACAGTGAGTCAGTGAGAAGCCGGTCACTCCGTGCGGCGCGTCAGTGTGCGGGGCCGTCCTCGGGGAGGTCGGTCGACGGAACGTAACCGAGGGCCTTGTCGACCGTGTTCGGCAACGGCAGGCCGCGCGACCACTGTTCGTACATCGCCACGAAACGCTCGCCCAACCGGTCGCGCCAGCCCGCGGTGTTCCCGCCCAGGGCCGGTGTCAGGACGAGCCCCGGGACGTCCCACAACGGGCTCCCGGGGGCCGGTGTCTCCTCCTGGAAGGTGCTGAGCGCCGCCCCCGCGAGCCAGCGGCGGTTCAGCGCGTCCACCAGATCGGCCTCGACCACCGTCGCCGCGCGCCCCGCGCCGATGAACCGTGCCGACGGCTGGAGCAGCCCGAAGAACCGGCTGTCGAACATCCCGCGCGTCGACTCCGTGAGCGGGACGGCCGCGATCACCCAGTCCGCCCGCGCGGCCAGCCGGTCCAGAGCCGCCACCCCGTGGATCGTGCGCCGGGCCGTCCGCCCCACCAGCGCCACGGTGAGCCCCAGGCCGTGCAGCAGCCGGGTGATCTCCCGGCCGATCGGTCCCGCGCCCACGACCAGCGCCCGCGAACCGGCGACCCGCTGCCCCTCCCGGTCGTGCGGACGCCGCTGCCGCCGGCACTCCAGGACGCCGGGGAGATCCGTGGCGAAGGCCAGCACCAGACCCGCCGCGCACTCCGCGACCGACCGCTCGAAAACGCCCCGCGCGTTGGTGAGGACGGTGTCGGACGCGACCAGCTCCGGGCAGAGCAGCCGGTCCACGCCCGCGCTCGCCGTGTGCACCCAGCGAGGCCGGGCCCCCGGTCCGGGCCAGGCGTTCCGTACCGCGTCGGACGCGAGGTCCCACACGAGCAGGACGTCGGCGGCCGGGAGCAGCCCGGCGAGCGAGGAGGCGTCCGCGTACCGCACGTCCACCCGGCCGGTCAGCCGGCCGAGCCGCGGGGAGGGCGCGGCGTCGAGGACGAGCAGGACGGGACCCGGCATCGCTGGTCAGCCCTCCGTGACGGAACGGACGTACGGATCCGCCCACGCTCGCAGCAGGCTCCCCCTCCGTCAACGAGGCCCGGCCGCGCGCCCCGGTGCCCGCTCGGGGGAATACTGGGAACAAGTCGGGGCAAGAGTGACCGGTCGCGCGGTCACGGCCGCCGGAGCGTCCGGACGGCCCGCAGCGACCCGTAGCGGGGTCGCCCACCGTGCGGCGAGCCGTCGACGCACAGGAAGGGTGGACATGACGACCGTAGGACTTCTCTACCCGGGCCACGCCGCCGAGGACGACTTCCCACGGACCGAGATCCTGCTCGACACCGACATCCGGCTGCCCCTGTTCTCGACCGAGACGGGAGAGGACGCCTACCGCGCCGACGCGCTGCGCGAGCAGGGCGCCCCCGCCCGGATCGCCGAGGGCGTCGAGGAACTGCGTCTCGCCGGGGCCGAGGCGCTGCTGTGGGCCTCCAGCGGCGGCAGCTTCGGGCAGGGCTGGAAGGGCGCCCACGAGCAGGTCGCCACGCTCGCCCGGAGCGCGGGCCTGCCCGCCTCCAGCACCTCGATCGGCTTCGTCCACGCGCTGGGGGAGCTGGGCGCCGGCCGGGTCGCCGTCGCCGCCCCCTACCCCGAGGGCGTCACCGGACTCTTCGTGGAGTTCCTGGCGTCGGCGGGCGTCGAGGTGGTGGCCGCCGCGTCCGGCGGGGCCGCCTCCTCGGCCGAGGCCGGGTCCTGGGTCCCGGAGCGGGTGAAGGGGCTGGCGCGGGAGGCCGACCACCCGGACGCCGAGGTGGTGCTGATCCCGGACACCTCCCTGCACACCGCCGCGTACGTCCCCGAGCTGGAGGAACTGCTCGGCAAGCCCGTCCTCACGGCGAACCAGGTCACGGTGTGGGAGGGGCTGCGCCTCGCCGACCGCCGGACGTGGGCGCCCCTGCTGGGCACCTTGTTCGCCACCCGTGAGCCGGTCCTGAGGTCGCTGGAGCCGAAAGGCATCGAGGTACGGGAGTAGCCTCGGCATCCGGCCTTGGGGACTCGGCGCCCGGGTGATGTGCGGGAATAAGCGGAGCCATCCTCCTGTTGCACCCTTCCGATACGCAGCCGTACGACAGCAGCACCGGGAGAGGCCGACACGTGGACGAGATCCGAGGCGACGAGACCCGCAGCGACACGAGGGGTGACGTGACCGGGGGCGCGAGCGGCGGCCCGGCCGACGCCGACGGAATCCGGGGCGTCGCAGCCGGAACGGCCGCCGTTCCGCTGTCCGTCCTCGATCTGGTCACCGTCGGGCAGGGCCGCACCGCGACCCAGGCCCTGCGCACCAGCGTGGACATCGCGAAGCTCACCGAGAGCCGAGGCTTCCACCGCTTCTGGGTCGCCGAACACCACTCCATGCCCGGGGTCGCCTCGTCCTCCCCGGCCGTGATCCTGGCGCACATCGCCGCCCACACCGAGCGCATCCGGCTCGGCTCCGGCGGGGTCATGCTGCCCAACCACGCGCCGCTGGTGATCGCCGAGCAGTTCGGCACCCTGGAGGCGATGGCCCCGGGCCGGGTCGACCTGGGCCTGGGCCGGGCCCCGGGCACCGACGGCGCGACGGCGGCGGCTCTGCGCCGCAGCGACCGGCTCAACGAAGGGGCCGAAGACTTCCCGCAGCAGCTCATGGAGCTGATCCGGTTCCTGGACGACGACTTCCCCGACGGGCACCCGTACGCCCGGATCCACGCCGTGCCGGGCCCGGTCCAGGCGACCGCCCCCGGCGGCGTGCAGTCCGCGCACCGGCCGCCCGTCTGGCTGCTGGGCTCCTCCGGCTTCAGCGCGCGGCTGGCCGGCACGCTGGGGCTGCCGTTCGCCTTCGCGCACCACTTCTCCGCGCAGAACACCATCCCCGCGCTCGACCTGTACCGCGAGTCCTTCCGGCCCTCCGCCGTGCTGGACGCCCCGTACGCCGTGATCGGGGTCTCGGCGCTGGCCGCCGACGACGAGCGCGAGGCCCGCCGCCAGGTGCTGACCGGCGCCCTGTCCATGGTCCGGCTGCGCACCGGCCGACCGGGGCTGATTCCCAGCCCCGAGGAGGCGGCGGCGTACGACTTCTCCCCGATGGAGCGGGAGTTCGTCGACGGCTGGCTCGCCAACGTGATCCACGGCACCGCCGACGAGGTCCGCGGCGGCCTCGACGACCTGGCCAAGCGGACCGGCGCCGACGAGCTGATGATCACCGCCAACGCGCACGGCGGCGAGGCCCGGCTGCGCAGCTACGACCTGATCGCGGACGCGTACGGCCTGCCCGCGGCCCCGTAGCGGCGCCCGGGGTCCCGGCCGGGGGCGTCCGCCCTCCAGTGGCCGGGATCCGACCGGTCACGCTCAGCCCTCCAGCGGCCGGGACCCGATCAGCCCGGCGATCTGCTCCGGCGCCACGGCCCGCGAGTACAGCCACCCCTGCCCGGTGTCGCAGCCGATCCGCCGCAGCCGCTCCGCCTGTCCGGCCGTCTCCACGCACTCCGCGGTGACGGTCAGGCCCAGGCGGTGCGCCAGCTGCACCATGGCCTCCACGATCGTCTCGTCGGCCGGGCTCGGATGCGTACCGTCCTCGTACCGGAAGCCCTTCACGAAGGCCCCGTCCAGCTTCAGCACGGAGACGGGCAGCCTGCTGAGGTAGGCGAGGTTCGAATAGCCGGTCCCGAAGTCGTCGATGGCGATCCGTACGCCCATGTCGCTCAGCGCCTGGAGCGCCCGCAGCGGGCGGCCGCCCGAACCCATCACCGCCGACTCGGTCAGCTCCAGCTGGAGCAGCCCCGGGGCCAGCCCGGTCTCGGCCAGGATCCGGTCCACGTCGGCGACCAGGTCGGAGTCCCAGACCTGCCGTACGGCGACGTTGACGCTGATGAACAGCGGCGGCTCGTCCGGGTGGTCCAGCTGCCAGCGCCGCGCCTGCCGGCACGCGGTGCGCAGCACCCACCGGCCGAGCTGGACGATCGAACCGTCCTCCTCGGCGATCTGGACGAACCGATTCGGCGGCAGCACGCCGAACTGCGGATGGTTCCAGCGCACCAGCGCCTCGACGCCGCGCAGCACCCCGTCCGCCATCCCGACCAGCGGCTGGTACTCCAGCGTGAACTCGCCCCGCTCCACGGCGGGCCGGAGCGTGGAGGAGAGGGACTGCCGGGTCATGCGGTGGGCGTTGCGCTCGGGGTCGAACAGGGTCCAGCGGGCCTTGCCGTCCGCCTTCGCCCAGTACAGCGTGGTGTCGGCGGCCTGCATCAGACCGGTGGGCGAGGTGCCGGCCGCCGCCCTTTCGACCACCCCGATCGACGCGGAGACCGAAAGTCGCTGTCCGGCGAGGTCGAACGGCTGCTGGAGCGCGGCGAGGACCGAGCGGGCCAGCTCGGCGAGTTCCTCCGTGCCCGCCGAGTCCTCGACCAGGATCGCGAACTCGTCGCCGCCCAGGCGCGCCACCAGCCGGCTGCCGCCGGGGTTGCGGGAGGCGTCGTTCTCGGCGCAGTCGGTGAGCCGCGCGGCGACGGCGGCCAGCAGCCGGTCCCCGGTCCGGTGCCCCAGGGTGTCGTTGATCGCCTTGAAGCCGTCCAGATCCAGGTAGCAGAGCCCGATCCGGGCGTGCTGCCGCGGCGGCATGGAGTCGTCCTGGTACGGCGGGGTCTCCAGGGCCGAGGCGAGGCGCTCGAAGAACAGCGTCCGGTTGGGCAGCCGGGTCACCGGGTCGTGCATCTGGAGGTGGCGCAGCCGCTCCTGGAGCTCCCGCCGGTCGCTGACGTCCGCGACCGTCAGCAGGACCCGGGCCGGCTCCGCCGCCGACGCTCCGGTCATCGGCACGACGGTGATCTCGGCCCACAGGGAGCGCCCGTCGGGGTGCTTGAGGCGGCGGGTGCAGCGGAACCGGGAGCGGCGGCCCAGCAGGACCTCGCGATAGGCGTGCCAGGTGCGGTCGTCGGACGCGAGGTCGAGCAGCTCGCTCGCCTGCCGCCCGGCGAGGACCGCCGCCGCGGTGCCCAGGAGCCCGCCGAGCGCCTCGTTGGCCCGTACGACGTGGCCCCGGCCGTCGACGACGCCCATGGGGAGCGTGGCGGCGTTGAAGGCGGCCCGGTAGTCGCGCAGTTCGGAGGCGGTGGGACCGCCGTCGGCGGGGGGCGGGGCCGCGGAGCCCGGGTCCCCGGGCGCCGGGCCCGTGACCGCTGGGTTCGTGGTCGGTGGGCCCGTGACCGTTGGTTCCGTGACCGTTGGTTCCGGGACCGCCGGGCCCGTGACCGCCGGGCCCGTGACCGGTGGTTCCGTGACCGTTGGGTTCGTGGTCGGTGGGTCCAGGACCGTTGGGTCCATGACCGTGGGGTCCATCGCCGTCGTATGACGCTCCGTGACCGGCGCGGGGGGCACGCCGGAGGCCGTGCCTGCCGGGGCGCTCGGCCCTTCGGAGGTTCCGCTCACCGCTCGCTCCCGCTGTGAAGGTCGTCGTGAACTGGTGGGGTCGGACTGGCCACCGGGTGGCGGTCCCGTGAACGGGCCCATTCCACGCGGGAAAGCGTGGTGAAGCATAGAGGGTGCCGCGTCGGCCGTTCCAGCTCACCGTCCGGTCCGGGCCATCGCGCGGGTCCGCGAGGTGACGGGAGTAGTCGTTCCGCTTTGCCCGATCCTGATCATTTCTGTGCGGATCTGTTTCATCGGATGGCCTAGATGGTCGACGGTGACGTTCCGTGAAGGTGTGGGCGGCGCTTTTGGTCGCTGACCCGTGTGGGGCAGCACAACAGGGCGTGGCGTGGTGAAGCGGCACAGGGTGGACGGGATGGACCGTGTTTCCCCACCCGGAGGTCGATGTGCCGTGCCGTCGCGGACCCGGGGGAGCGGAACGGCCGCCGCTGCGCAGTCTGGCCGCCGCCGCCACCTCCCTCCTGGCGCTCGCCGCCACGTCCCTCGTCGCGGGCCCCGCCGCGGCCGCCATGGAGGACGCCACCCCCTGCGCCCTGCCCCGGACGGCGGCGCACCACTCGCTCGGCCTGAACACCTGGAACGCGGCGTACCCGCGCCCCGACCGGGGGCTCGACGCGGTCATGATCTTCCTGTCCTTCCCGGACTCCCGGCCCGCGCTCACCCCCGAGGCGCTCACCGCCGACCACTTCCCCGCCACGACCCGCTTCTTCGAGCGCGCCAGTTATGGCCGGTTCACCCTGCGCCCCCATCCGCAGCGGACCTGGACGCAGATGCCGCGCGACTCCACCTGGTACGGCATAGAGCGTGACTGGAACGCCGAGCGGCGGACCGCCTACCTGCGCGACGCCATCGACGCCGCCGACCCGGACGTGGACTTCTCCCGGTACGACGTCGTCTATCTGGTTGCCGACCCGGACGCCCCCGGCGTCGACTCCGACGCCACCAAGGTCGTCAACTTCGACCGGCCGCTGCGCGCCGACGACAGCGACATCCGGCGCGTCGTCACCGTCTTCGAACAGCACCCGCCCGACCGCAACGTCCTCGCCCACGAGACCGGACACGTCTTCGACCTCGCGGACCTCTACCACCGGCCCACCGACGGCAAGGGCGACTGGGACACGCATGTCGGCGACTGGGACGTCATGGGCAGCCAGTTCGGCCTCGCCCCGGACCTGTTCGGCTGGCACAAGTGGAAGCTCGGCTGGCTCGGCGGACGCCAGGTCGTCTGTGTCCAGGGCTCGGCCGACCTCACCCTCGAACCGGTCGCCGCCGCCCCGGTCCCCGGCGGGTCGATCGGGACCCGGCTCGCCGTCGTCCGCACCGGTGCCGGCAGTGTCCTGGCCATCGAGGCCCGCAGCGCCACCGGGAACGACCGGGACACCTGCGCCGAGGGCATCCTGATCTACCGCGTCCGCAGCGAGACGGCCTCGGGCGGCGGGCCCGTCGAGGTGGTCGACACCCACCCGGACACCGGGGCCTGCTGGGACCGCTCGGTCTACCCGCCGCTGGCCGACGCCCCGCTCGCCGTCGGGGAGACCTTCACCGTGCCGGGCGACGACACCCGCGTCGAGGTCGCCGACCGCACCCCGTCCGGTTCCTGGACCGTCCGGATCACCACCGGCGTCCGGAACAGCCCCGCGGAGAGCCCCGGGGAGGAGCTCGCCGCACACGGGTGAACGAAGAAGCCCCCCGCTTCCGCGGGGGGCTTCTTCCGTCTGTGCGCCGTCAGGGACTCGAACCCCGGACCCGCTGATTAAGAGTCAGCTGCTCTAACCAACTGAGCTAACGGCGCCTGGTGACGTCGTAGACATTAGCACCCTGATCCGCCCGAGGAAAAATCGAATGTGCGGCACCCGGGGACGCCGCGGACCGGCTCACCCGCACACACGCCCAGAGCAGCACATCGGGGCCCGGGAGCCAGGGATTACGGGTGTCGGGGGCGACCACCCAACGCGGCCCACTCTCGGACGACGCGCAGGTCAGCGGCGGTACGGTCACGGCGTCTCCGGTGCCGTGACAGAGCAGGGGCGGCACCGTGCCGCGCTGCTTCCCGGAGTCTCCGGCGCCTCCGGAACCGCTGGTTCCCCACTCCTCCCAGGCGAGCAGCGAGGGCAGCCGCTGGGCCGTTCCGGGGGCGGCGAACAGCAGCATCCGGCCCCGGTGCGTGGCGACCGGGCCGGAGCCGGGCCCCTCGGCCCAGAGCTGCTCCAGCATCCGCCGCCCGAACAGCGCCGGCACGTTCACGACGTCGAAAGCGGAACCGCAGGGGAGTACTCCGGGGGCCTTGGGGCGCTCCTCCCAGTGGGCGAGCGTGCTGCGCGGATAGGGGGCGGCCCCCGCCAGCCAGGCGGCGCCGGCCGCCGTGACCTGTGCGGCCTGGGGGCCGGACTGGTCCCGCAGCAGGGCGAAGATGTCGACGCCGTGGTGCGGGGCGGCACCGGCTTGCAGGGTCGTTTCGTCTTTCAGCCATGCGCTCATGCAGCAAGGTCTACCGGGAGTGACGGAAAGGATTCCGAGAGTTGCCGGAAACCGGGACAGGCCGGGAGGGGGAGGGGTATCTTGCCCGCCGGAATATGCCACGGGACCTGACCCCCGGCCTGGCGCACCGGCATCCGCCCCATCCGTCCCACCAGCCCCGCCCGCCTCACCGGCCCTGTCCGCCCCACAGGTCACATCGGCACCACAGGTCCCACCGCCACCAGCGGCCTTGTGGGCCCCATGGGGCACGGGGTATGAGTGATGAGCCTCGGGCCACGGGCGCACGGGTAACGGGCCTCCGGCCATGGGCCACGTGGGTCAGGCTCTGGGCGCGTCCAGCAGGGAGCGGCCGAACTCGATCATCTTCTTCGCGTAGTCCTCGGTCCACTCCGCGCGCTCCGCGACGTCCGCCGCGGTCAGCCGGTCGAACCGGCGCGGGTCGGCGAGCTGGGCCGCCGCCATCGCCTGGAACTCCACCGACCGGTCCGTCGCCGCCCGGAAGGCCTGCGTCAGCTCGGTCGCACGGGCCAGCAGCTCACGGGGGTCCTCCACCGACTCCAGGTCGAAGAAGTGCTCCGGATCCGCCGTGGCCTGAGACGGCTCGAAAAGCAGCGGCGCGGGGCGCAGCCGCTGCCGTTCGTTCCGCTCGGACTGTGTCATGTGGTGTTCCTCCCTCGGACGACCTGATGACCGGAAGATCCGGACGGCCACCCTCCATTGTCCAACCCCGCGCAAGGGTGCCGGGGCGTGCGGCGGGGGCGCGGGGGTGCGCCTCCCACGCGGAGCGGCACGCGTCCCCGGCTCAGGGCCGCCACCGGACCCGGCGTTCCGAGAGGTGGGCCAGCACCGCGTGGTTCGCCTCCCAGCCGTCGGGGAACTTCACCGTGACGCCCAGCTGGACCGGCTCCGTGGACGGGTGCTCGTCCAACAGGTCCGCCACCCCCTCCCGGCACACCACGATGCAGGCGTGCCGGTGCCGCGAGGCCAGCACGCACAGGCGGCCCGTCTCCAGGTGGAACGCGGTCGCGTCGGGCCGCCCCGACAGCGGGTGCAGCACCACCGTGACGTCGAATTCGCGGCCCTGGAGGCGGTTGGCCGTGTCCACCGCCACCCCCGTGACGCCCAGCTCCGTGAGGGCCGCCCGCACCGCCGCCGCCTGGTCCCGGTGGGCCGTGCCGACCGCCACCCGGTCCGCCGTCACCGGCACCGGCTCCTCGGCCCGCTCGCTCGTCGCGACCCCGCCCCGGTCCAGCAGCCGCCGGACCACCAGTGCCACCGCCCGTACTGCCTCGGGATCGGTGCGCGGGGTGTGCCGGGCGGGCAGCTCCAGCAGGCCCCACCCGGACTCCGCCGCCTCGTCCAGCACCCGGTCGGGCCCCGAACCGTCCGACGCCACCCCGAAGGAGAGCTTCCGGTCCCCGTGGTCCGTACCGCTGCGGAAGGGCGTGTACGGGTAGAACGCGTCCGACACCAGCGGGGCCGCCGACGCCGGGAGCCGCCACGACACCGGCAGCCGGTGCTGCGGCAGCTCCGGATTGTGCGCGAGCAGCGTGGACACCGCGCTCGCGGACGGGTCGTAGCTCAGTCCCGCCCACTGGTCGGCGCCGACGATCGAGAACGGGTCCAGCTGGCCCGGGTCCCCGACGAACAACGCCCGCTCGAACAGCCCGGCCACGGCCAGCAGCGCGTCCGAGCGCATCTGGTACGCCTCGTCGACGATCGCGTGCCCCCACGGCTCCACGTTCTTCACGTGCGCCCACTTGGCGGCCGTCGAGATCACCACGTCGAGCCCGGCCAGATCCGCGGCCTTCGCCGACTTCGTGACGTTGGCGAGCCCGTCCAGGACCTTGTCGTACGGGTCGGAGTCGCTGCTGTGGAGCCGGCCGACCGGCAGCTCCGGGTCCTTCTCCGCGAGCCGCACCACCAGGTCGTCGACCTGGGCGTTGGTCTGCGCGATCACCATCAGCGGATGCCCGGCGGCGGCCAGCTCCAGGGCCGCCCGGACCACCAGCGTCGACTTCCCGGCGCCGGGGGGCGAGTCCACGACGATGCCCCGGGCGCTGCCGCGGAGGGTGTCGTCGAGGATCGCGCCGGTCGCGCGCGCCGCCTCCGCGCCCGGGTCGAAGACGGTCCTCACAGCAGGTCCTCCGGGGTCACGGGGTCGGGATGCTCCGCGCGGGTCGCGGCGTCCGCGCCCGGCGGGCCGCCGTGGGTCCACGGCGTCTCCTCCGGGTCCGGAAGCTTCGGGCCGCCCCGCTGGTCGTGCTCGAACAGGGTCCAGGCGATCCGCTCCCCGGGCTCCGGCACCGAACCGGGCGCGGGCTCCTTGCCCCGGCCCATCCGGTCCAGGACCCGCAGCACCAGCGGAACCTCACCGTCGTCGGCCGGGGGCCCGTCCGCGTACCGCACGAACTCCGCCGTCTGCGGCTTGCCCTCCAGCGAGCGGTAGACCTTCGTCCGCTCGCCCAGGTGCGGACGCTCGTCCGTGCGGACGGTGACCAGCGGGCGCGGGGAGGGCAGCTTGGACTCGGTGTACGCCATCTCCACCTCGGACACCGTGGCGAGGAACGCCTCGCCCGCCAGCCGCCGCCCCGCCAGCACCAGCGGATCGTCCAGCGCCTCCTGCGCCTCCAGCTGGGCCTGGGCGGTCTCCCGGGAGGCCAGCTTCTGGGCCGCCGTCACCGCGTCGTCGCGGCGCGGCTGCGGCGGCTCGCCCGAGCGCACCCGGTCCCGGTGCGCGGTGAACGACCACCGGTCCCGGGTCCAGCGGTCCTCGGCCCGGGACCCCTCGGGCAGCTCCCGCAGCAGGTCGAGACCCCGCCAGACCGCGTCCCAGGTCGGCAGCATGACCCGCGCCAGCAGCGAGCGGATCTCCCGCTCGGCGGCGCTCAGCTCACCGAGGCGGGCATCGGCGGCGAGCCCGTCCTCGGCAGACGCGAGCGCCGTGCGCGCCCGGTCGTACCGCTCGATCGCCGGGGCGAGGAGGCGGTTGTCGAAGTCCGGGTCGGTGGCCGGACCCGCCGGCGGACACAGCAACTGGCCGTCCCCGTCCCGGGCCAGCTCGGCCCGGAGCGCGGCCTCGGCCCCCGAGGAGCCGGCCGGCGGGTCGATCCAGGCCAGCAGCGCGCCCAGGTGCTGGTCCTCCAGACTGCTCTGCCCGGTCGCCCAGTGCCGGTTCAGCAGATCCGTGACGGCGGGCAGCAGCGAGGAGCCGGGCACCCGGGCCCGCTCCCCGTAGTGCGTCAGCCAGCGGCCGAGCAGCGGTACCCGCGCCGGGGCCGGATACGGGGTGTCCGGATCGTCCTCGGCGGTGCGCCGGAACCGCATGGACCGGCCCAGCAGCCGGACGAACTCGACGCCCGCCCGGCTCGGCACGATCAGCTGCGCGGCGTCCGTGCACAGCTCGACCTCGACCTTGGTCTTCTTGCCGGTCGCCGGGTCCGTCTCCTTGCGCTCGGCGGGCTCGACGACGTCCGCGTACGCCTCGATGTGCGGGAGGACCGCCTCCGCCAGCTCGGCCAGGAACGTGAACCGCAGGTCCCGGTCGCGGGGCTGGGCGACGGCCAGCAGCCTGGGCGCCTCCCGGTCCGTGCCCACCAGCGCCCCGAGCGGGGCCCCGGCCTCACCGGCGGTGGTCAGCGGCACCAGCACGAGCGGCCGGTCGGTGAGATGACGGTGCCGGACGGTCGCCAGCGGCTGGGCGCGGCCGGTGTCGACGGCCTCCAGCCGGGCCAGGGTGGTGATCAGCGACATGCGGCCGCACCCTCCGGCGCGACGGCCCCGGCGCGTGCGGCGGAGGCGCTCTCCAGCGCCTCGGCGCGCAGGGCGGCGGCCCGGCGCAGCGCGGCGACCGTCGGATCGGCGGGATCGCCCTCCTTGCCCGCGGCGGCGGCCAGCACCCCGGCCACCGTGGTCAGCCCGCCCAGCTCACCGCGCACACTGCGGCCCAGCGTCTCCACGGCCCCCTCGGCCCGGGACCTGGCCCGGCAGTGGAAGGCCAGCTCGCAGGCGGCCAGGCACTCCGGGGCGTAGGCCGGGGGCACCGCCGCCACGGCGGCGTCCAGCTCCTCGGGCGGGCACGCCGGATCGAACGTCGTCCCCTCCGGCAGCCCCGCCGCGATGTCCTCGACACGCGTCAGCCGGGTCAGCTGGCGGCGGGTCACGGCGCGCTGCTTGCGTACGTCCACGACGGAGGCGGTCGGCAGGTTCGAGAAGTCCTTGGGGCAGACCAGCAGCACCCGGTGCCCGACCTCCGCGCCCTCGGTGACCGCCGCGACCCGCTCCAGCGCCAGCACGTACACCGCGGCCTGCCGGGCGGCGGCGCCGACCTTCGACGGGTCGGCCGACGCGTCGATCATGGGAAACGACTTGATCTCGACCACCGTCCACCGGCCGTCGGGGTGCACCACGACCGCGTCGGGCTCCAGATAGGCGGGGGAGCCCGCCACCTCCAGGGCCAGCATCGGGTGGTCCAGCAGCGCCCAGCCGCCCGCCGCCGTGGCCTCGCGCAGCGCGAGTGCGGTGCGCGCGGCACGGCCCTCGGGACCGGCGGCGCTCAGATCGGGCGTGGCGGCGTCCCCGGCCGGTGGCCGCGCGCCGCCGCCGAGCCGCTCGTACAGCAGGCGCAGCAGCTCCGCCCCGCCGTCGGCCTTGACCTTCGCCTCGAACGCGTTGCCCCGCATGAAGGCGAACTGGGACTGCCCGAAGGGGGCGGGGGAGCCGAGCGCGGTGGCCAGCACGCCCTTGTCCACCCCGGCGCCGTCGAGCAGGGCCCGCCGCTTGCAGCCGGGATTGGCGGCGAGGGCGGCCAGGGCTCTCGCGTCGAGCGGGTGCGGTTGGACGGACGGGCCGCGCAGCTCAGCGAGCCGCTGCCGGAGCGTCGTCGCTCGCGGCCGCGTCGGCGTCGTCGCCGGCTGTTGTGCCGCTGACTGCCGTGCCGGGGGGATCTGCGGAGGTGGTCCGCTGGCCGGGGATTCGCTCACCCGGGGAAGTCTTGCATCCGGTACTGACATTCGGGGGCCCGCCCGCGGATACGGATCCGGCGACGGTGCTCCGGCCGCCCTCGCCGCGGCCTGCGAACACGACGGCGGCCGGCCCGGTGAACCGCGCCGCGCCCCACGCCTTGAACCGGTCGGCGACCCGTATGACGGGCCTGACCAGCAGGGCTCCGACGCCCATCACCGCGGCGCCCGCGACGGCGTCCAGGAAGTAGTGGTTGGCGGTGCCCATCACGATGATCGTGGTGATCAGCGGATAGGCGATGCCCGCCGCCCGTACGAGGGGGTGCCGGCCGTGCCGCCACAGCAGGATCCCGCACCAGAGGGACCACCCGACGTGCAGGCTGGGCATCGCCGCGTACTGGTTGGTCATCCCGCTCAGCCCGCGCGGGGCGCTCGCCCCCTCGCCCCACCAGCCGTACGCGCTGTACTGCGCCATCGTGTCGACGAAGCCGTGGCTCGCGTCCAGCAACCGGGGCGGACAGGTCGGCATCAGCGTGAAGCCGACCAGCCCCAGCAGCGTGGAGTTCATCAGCCAGACCCGGGCCGCCCGGTACGCGGCCGACCTGCGCCGGAACATCCATATGAGGACGGCCGGGGTGACCATGTAGTGCAGGGACGCGTAAGCGAAGTCGGCGGGTATCCCGAGCGCCGGGGTGCTGGTGAAGAGACGGTTCAGCGGGTGCTCGGCGTTGAGGTACAGCGCCTGTTCCAGCCGCAGGATCGCCAGGCCGTGGTCGACCGCCGTCGACACGTCGCCCCGCACCAGGAGCCGGCCCACCGAATACAGCGCGTACACCACCGCGATCAGTGGCAGCTCCGTCCACCAGCGGGGCCGATGACCGGTCGCGGGCGGCGCGGTGGCGTGCGGCATCCGGTAGCTCTCCCCATGTTCATGCGGCCGACGACGAACGTTCAACCGTACGGCGGCACCATGCCGCCGTCTCCCCCGGGGGTCCCCTGCCGGACATCCCGTACGCAGCGGTCCCCGCCCTGGTCCGAACTCTCGGCCGGGGCGCTGCTCAGGGTGGGACGCCCGCACGGCCCGGGAGGTTGCCTGCCGGGCCGGTACGGGATGATGGAAGGGCCCAACAGCACCAACGTTCCAGGGAGAGCCTTCATGGCATCGCGCATCCTGCTCGCCCGGCACGGCCAGACCCAGTGGTCGGTCCGGGGCAACCACACCGGCAGGACGGACATCCCGCTCCTGGACGACGGGCGCGAGGGCGCGAAGCTCCTCGGCGAGCGGCTGCACCGGGCGCCGTGGGCGGGGCTGCCCGGCGTCGAGGTCCGCACCAGTCCGCTCGTCCGGGCCGCCGAGACCTGCCGGCTCTCCGGGTTCGGGGAGCGGGCCGAGCCGTGGGACGCGCTGATGGAATGGGACTACGGGGCGTACGAGGGCCTGACCCCGGCCCAGATCAAGGCGGACCGACCCGACTGGCTGATCTGGCGGGACGGGGTCCCGGACGGGGAGTCCGTCGCCGACGTCACCGCCCGCGCGGACGAGATCGTCGCCTGGGCCCGCTCGGCGGACCGGGACGTCCTGGTCTTCGCCCACGGCCACATCCTGCGGGCGCTGGGCGCGCGATGGCTGGGCGAGGACCTGTCCTTCGGCGCCCGAGTCCGCCTGGACCCGACGTCGCTGTCGGTCCTGGGCTGGGCGTACGGACTGCCGGCCGTGGAACGCTGGAACGACACGGGCCACCTGGACCGCTAGCGCCCCACCCGAGCCCACTCAAGCCTGCCCGGCACTCGCTGCCGAAGCCCGGGCCCACTCGGCCCTGTCCAGGGCTTGGGGCCGAAGCAGTGCCCACCCAGCCCGTCCGGCGATTGAGGACGGAGCCTCTGCTCGGGTTGGGCGGGCTCTTTGCGGGACCCGGCCCACCCCCAAGCCCGTCCGGCGTTTGAGGACGGAACCCTGCGTCCGGTGGGCGGGCTCTTCACGGATCCCGTGGCGAGGGAGGCCCTGATCAGCCCCCCGGGACCGGCTGATCGGTTCCGTCCTCAAGCGCCGGACGGGCTGGGTTTCTGCCCCCCGGAACGTGCTTGCCGGTTCCGTCCTCAAGCGCCGGACGGGCTGGGTTTTCGCCCCCCGGGACCTGCTTGCCGGTTCCGTCCTCAAGCGCCGGACGGGCTGGGTTTTCGGTTTTCGCCCCCGGGACCTGCTGATCGGTTCCGTCCTCAAATGCCGGACGGGCTGGGTTTTCGGTTTTCGCCCCCCGGGACCTGCTTGCCGGTTCCGTCCTCAAGCGCCGGACGGGCTGGGGTGCCCCCCGACGGGCCAAGCGTCGCCCTACCGGCCGCCCGGGCCGGGCAGGACGGCGGGCGGGGCCGGGGGTGACTCCTGGTGGCGGGTCAGGAAGGCGGCCACCGGGCCCGCCCCGGCCCGCGGCTCCAGCACCCGCGCCGCCCCCGCCAACATCCCCCGGATCCGCGAGGACTGGACCCGGGTCAGCAGGTCCAGCACCTGGTGCCCCGTCGCCGCCGCCTCCTCCACCCGCCCCGCCCGGGCCAGGTCACCCGTGAGCTGGGCCCGGTACAGCGCCAGGTTCCGGGTGAAGTGCGCGTCCTGGAGCGCCGCCGCCCGCCGCCCGTGCCGCGCGGCACGGGACCAGTCGCCCAGCGCCGACCAGCACTGCGCCTCCAGCAGCTCCAGCTCCGCCTCCCGGAAGAAGCTCATCCACTCCGGATCACCCGCCGCCGTGCCCCGGTCGAACGCCGCACGGGCCCGCCCGATCGCCCGGTCGCACCCCGTCCGGTCCCCGAGCCCCGCCCTGCCCCCCGCCTCCCGCAGCGCGAGCAGCGCCAGCAGCCGGGGCGACCCCAGCGTGCGGGCGGCCCGCTGGCCGGCCTCCGCCGCCCGTACCGCCTCCCGGGGCCGCCCCGCGTCCCGGGCCAGGAACGACGTGTTGCAGAACGCGTGCGCCTCAAGCCCCGTGTCCCCGGCCAGCCGCGCCGTGGCCAGCGCCTCCGCGTAGTGGGAGCGGGCGTCGTCGAAGCGGCCGGAGTCGTGGGCCAGCCAGCCCACCGAGATGGCCAGCTCGCCCGCGCCCGCGTGCAGCCGGTCCGAGGTGGCGCCCCGTGCGGTGGTTCCGGCGTCCAGCAGTTCGTACGCCGCGCGCAGCGGCTGCGCGGCCCGCCGGTAGAGCCCATCCGCGCCGTGCCGGTCGTCCAGCAGCCGGATCTGCCGTACGGCCTTCTCGACGGCGTTCACCTCCGCCTCGCCGACCCGGCGCTGCGCGGGCAGAGAGACCCGGGCGGCGGAGGCGGGCGCCCCGCCGAGACCCAGGGAAGCGGCCGCCACCGTGGTGGTGCCGCTCGTCATGAACACGCGACGCAGCACGTCGCTCTCCTCGGGGATGTCGTCGGTTTCGGTGTCGCGGTGGAGAAGGGGGCCCCGGCCGGGGCGGGAGTCGTGGTGAGGACGGGAGTCGTGGCGGAGACCGGTGCCGTGGTGGAGACCGGGAGCGCGGAGGGTCGAGGACGATGCGGCGGCGGCCGGGACCGAAGCCGCCGCCCCCGTCGCGGGCGGCGGTTCGGACACGACCCGGGCGCCCCGCCCCCGTACGCTCTCGCGGGCCGAGAACCCCAGGTCGGCCAGGGACGCCCCCGGGAACATGTGCAGGAACACGCGTTCGTAGGCGTAGTTGGGGCAGCGGATCTCCCCGGACTCCACGCGCCCGATGTAGCGGGCGTCGCACGCGACCTGCTCCCCGATCTCCCGCGCCGCTCTGCGGACGGCCGCCGCGAACTCCCCGGCGGAACGCTGTCCGCGCAGCTGACGGAAGGCGAGGTTGGGAACTGCCGCTGTCGCCACCATGGCCGGCCCCTCTCTGGTGCGGCCGGGGCCCGTGGATCCCGGTGCCCCGGCGGAGCAAGAACGTACCTGCTGTGACGGGGCGCACACACAGCGTTTCGTTGCGAAAGGGGCATACCGCCCTCGATCTGCCATGAACTGCCACCCTTTGCGGCGGTGTGGGCCCGTAGCCCTTGACGCGCCAGGGGCGTTGGTCCATGTGGAGACGGAGCGTGGCTCCGTTCGGCGATGAGAGGAGGGGTTCCCTTGTTGCATCTCGGCAGGGAGACCGGCTCACGGACGACCGCGACGAATCCGATGGCCCCGGCGCAGGGGGACCAGTCCTGCGACCTCGTCACGGTCCCCGCCCGGCAGGGGTTGGAGGCCGTCGACATCCTCCGCCGCGGACGGGACCAGGAGCCCGTCGGCCCGGTCCTGCACGACGGCGCCTGCGACACCCTCGGATTCCTCGTGCCGCCGGGCACCGCCGACGCCTGGGACGTACCGGGCAGCGCCTGTACGCGGACCGACGGCCGGGGGCTGCGCATCCCCGCCGAGTCGCCCGGCTCCGGCTGGCTGCTCCCGCCCGCCGAGCACGCCCCGGTCACCGATCCGGCCGTGCTCCGCGCCGCCCTCGACCAGGCCGCCCGGCTGATCGAGGCGGCCGACAACTGCTGCTGAGCCCATAATGGCCGGGCGGGCGGAACACCTCCGTGCGGCCGGCGACCCGGGCCCCCACCAGCAAGGACCAGCGAACGTGGCACGTCGAGGAGCACCGGCCCAAGGCAAGGACAAAGCCGCGGGCAAGGGCAAGGCAGACGGCCGGAACAAGGCCGCGGGCAAGGGCGCAGCCGACGGCGCGAAGGGGCGTCCACGCGGCGGCCGGGGATCCGGCCGGGCCGAGCGGGAGCCGGTCTCCCAGCAGGTCGGCGGCGGACTCGCCGAGCTCATACCCGACCGGGAACGCCCGGGCGGCTGGACGCTCCTGATCGACGGCGCTCCGCAGTCCCACGTGGACCTCGACGACCCCGGGCACCTCTCGTTCGCCTACCAGCGCCGCCTCGGCCACGTCATCGACCTCGCCGCTCCCCCGCTCCAGCCGCTGCACGTCCTGCATCTGGGCGGCGGCGCCTTCACCCTCGCCCGCTACACCGCCGCGACCCGCCCCCGCTCCACCCAGCAGATCGTCGAGCTCGACGCGCCCCTCGTCCAGCTCGTCCGCGACCGCCTCCCGCTCGACCCCCAGGCCCGGGTCCGGGTCCGGGCCGCCGACGCCCGCGAGGGGCTCGGCAGGTTCCCGGACGGCTGGGCCGACCTGATCATCGCGGACGTGTTCAGCGGCGCCCGTACCCCCGCCCACCTGACCTCCGCCGAATTCCTCGCTGAGGTGCGCCGGGTCCTGAAGCCCGAAGGGCGGTACGCCGCCAACCTCGCCGACGGCCCCCCGCTCGCCCACCTGCGCGGCCAGGTCGCCACCGCCGCCGCCGTCTTCCCCGAACTGGCACTGGCCGCCGACCCGGTGGTGTGGCGGGGCCGCCGCTTCGGCAACGCGGTCCTGCTCGCCTCGGCCCTGCCCCTCCCGGTCGCGGAGTTCACCCGGCGGGTGGCGAGCGACCCGCACCCAGGCCGCGTCGAACACGGCCGCGCGCTCACCGACTTCACCGGCGGCGCGGCCGTCGTCACCGACGCGGCGGCCAAACCGTCGCCCGCACCGCCGCCGTCCGTCTTCGAGAACCCGTGACGCCCCCCGGTGTGCCCCTGATCACGGTTCGACGACCTGCACCGTCGGCGGCGTCCCGTTCCAGGTGCAGAACACCGAGTACGTCTTCCCGCGCTCCCCGCCCCCGTCGCTGAAGTCCACCCGGATCCAGGCGTCGTTCGTCCACACCTGCATCGACCAGCCCGGCTCCGGCGTCGCCGAGACGAGCTTCGCCGAGCGCCTGCCGAGCTCGAACACCACCCGGCCGCCGTCGGTGCGATAGCTCTTCACCTCGCCCGAGGTCGCGGGCGCGGGCGGTTTCGCCGGGGTGGCCGATGGCGTACGGGAGGGGCGCGGGGCCGACGGCGATGGGCTCGCCCCGCGGGTGCGCGACGAGGGGGAGGCGGAGGGGGAGGGGGAGGTCCGGTGCGTCGAGGAGACGAGCGGCTCCCCGGTGCTCTGCCCGATGCGCTGAGGAGGCCCGGAACCCACCGAGACCGGCACGGCCCGGGGCGGATCGTAGGCCGTCCCCGTCATGACCGTGTGCACACCCCACCACGAGAGCGTGACCGCCGCGCCGGTGGCGAGCGTCCACGCCAGCGCGTGTACGAGTCCTCGTTGCATCGGCACATCCTGCACCACCCGGCCCGCCCCGCTCCCCCCGCCGGCCCCCGGAGGTCGTGAACAAGCGCCCTTCTCCGGCCTTTACGGAGGTTTCCGACGGGACCGGGACCCGGCCCACCGGCATGGCGTACGGTGCCGCCCATGGCAAGTGTGCTCGTGGTCGAGGACGACCAGTTCGTACGTTCCGCCCTCATCCGGCACCTCAGTGAGGCCTCCCACACGGTACGGAGCGTGGGCACCGCGCTCGAAGCGCTGCGCGAGGTCGCGCACTTCCGCTTCGACGTGGTCATCCTCGACCTCGGGCTGCCCGACCTGGACGGCGCCGAGGCGCTGAAGATGCTGCGGTCCATCACCGATGTGCCCGTGATCATCGCCACCGCCCGGGACGACGAGAGCGAGATCGTCCGGCTGCTCAACGACGGCGCCGACGACTACCTGACGAAGCCGTTCTCCGTCGAGCACCTCTCCGCCCGGATGGCCGCCGTGCTGCGCCGCTCGCGCGCCGCCGGCGGTGAGGCGCCGCCGCCCAGGGTCATCCGCGTCGGCGGGCTCTCCATCGACCCACTGCGCCGCACCGCCGAGCTGGACGGGGCCGAACTCGACCTGACGCGCCGCGAATTCGACCTGCTCACCTTCCTGGCCGGACGGCCCGGTGTGGTCGTCGCCCGCAAGGAGCTGCTGGCCGAGGTCTGGCAGCAGTCCTACGGCGACGACCAGACCATCGACGTCCATCTGTCCTGGCTGCGCCGCAAGCTCGGCGAGACCGCCGCCCGTCCGCGCTATCTGCACACGCTGCGCGGCGTCGGCGTGAAGCTCCAGCCGCCGGCCGATGTACCGAGGGATGCCAGGGCCGACGCCCCGGCCGGCACTCCGGTCGGTACGCCGCTCACGGAGCCGCCCGCATGAGATGGGCCCTGGTCAAGGTCTGCCTTGCGGTCACCGCCATGGTCGTCATCGCCTTCGCCGTGCCGCTCGGACTCGTCATCCGGGAGATGGCCAGCGACCGGGCGTTCTCCGACGCCGAACGCCAGGCCGCGATGATCGCCCCGACGCTCTCCATCACCACCGACCGCGAGGAGCTGACCCGGGCCGTCCTGTCCACCGAACCGGGCGACCGGGGACGCCTCGCCGTCCATGTCCCCGCCGAGGGAGGGCCCCTGGACATCGGCACCCGGCGCGCCGCCCCCAAGGACGTGGCGACCGTGCGCAAGGCCGGGCGCGCCTCCATCACCGAGGTCACCGGTGGCTTCGCGCTCCTCCAGCCGACCGCGCTGGGCACCGGGGACATCGCCGTCGTCGAGGTGTTCGTCCCCGAGGGCGAGGTCTCCCACGGGGTCGCCACCGCCTGGCTGACGCTGGCGGGCGTCGGCGTCGCGCTGATCGTCGGCTCGGTCGCGGTCGCCGACCGGCTCGGCGTACGGATGGTGCAGCCCGCCCAGCGCCTCGCGGGCGCCGCCCAGGACCTGGGGGAGGGGTGCCTCGGCACCCGGGTCCCCGAGGACGGCCCCACCGAACTGCGGTCCGCCGCCGTCGCGTTCAACTCCATGGCCGACCAGGTCGTCCAGCTCCTGGCCAACGAGCGCGAGCTGGCCGCCGACCTCTCGCACCGGCTGCGCACCCCGCTCACCGTGCTCCGGCTCAACGCCGCGTCCCTCGGCGAGGGCCCGGCGGCCGAACAGACCCGGGCGGCGGTCCAGCAGTTGGAGCACGAGGTCGACACGATCATCCGCACCGCCCGCGAGCAGCGCCCGCAGCCCCAGGCCGGGCAGACGGGGGCGGGCTGCGACGCCTCCGAGGTGATCCGCGAACGCATGGGCTTCTGGTCGGCGCTCGCGGAGGACGAGGGCCGCGAGGTGCGTCTCGCGGGAGTCGACCGTACGGTGCGCATCCCCGTGGCCCGCCCCGAACTGGCCGCCGCCCTGGACGCGTTGCTCGGCAACGTCTTCCGCCACACCCCCGAGGGCACCGCCTTCTCCGTCGACGTCCACCACAGCGGCGACGCGGTCATCGTGCTCGTCTCCGACGCCGGCCCGGGGATCTTGGACCCGGAGGCCGCCCTCGCCCGGGGCGCCAGCGGGCGCGACGCGGCCAGCGGGTCCGTCGGCTCCACCGGCCTCGGCCTCGACATCGTGCGCCGGGTCGCCGAGTCCACCGGCGGCGACCTGCGCATCGGCCGGTCCGTCCTCGGCGGCACGGAGGTCCGGATCTGGATCGGCCTGTACGGCAGCCGCCCCGAGCGCGGCCGGCGCGGACACGGCCGCCGGGTCGGCCGTCGGACCGGGTGGCAGCGGCGCAGGGAACCCCGGACCACGACCGTCCCCGGGCCCCAGCATTAACCCGCGCCGATGGGTTCCTTAAGCCCGCCCTAAGAACATCAACTGCGGCCCGTAAAACCCTCTTTGTCCATTCCGTTGCCGCTAGCGTGCTCGTTGTACCTCCTCGTCGGCGGTACAGACCCCCACGCCGGCCCCCGCTGTCACCGGTCGCCCCGGTGGCGGTGGGGAAACCGGCACCCAGTAGCCCGAACGCCCCCTCGGGCCCCGAACCGCACGTATGCCCCCCACCGCGCGCTCCGGCCGGACCCCACCCCACCTCCGGCCGGGGCGCGCACCTCACACCCCCTGGGCCCGCCACTCCTGTGCGTACGCGTCGAAGATCGCCCGCAGATGGTGGCCGATCTTCAGGTAGTCCAGGTCGTCCAGGTTGGCCAGCGACACCCGCACCGACCACTCCGGGCCGTCGAAACCACCGCCGTTGAGCAGCACCACCGACGTCTGCTCGGCCAGCCGGAACAGCGGGTCGACCGGCTCGTAGTTCTTCTCCAGGAAGTCGGCGAACGGCTTTCCGTGCACCCGCTCCGCCTCGGCCAGCAGATCCAGCTCGATGTAGTACGCCGCCCGCTTCGGGTCCTCCGAGACCTTCATGTGCACGCCCTCCAGGAGGAGTTCGAGCCGCTGCTGGACGATCGCCCGGATCCGGTGCTTGTAGGCCTGGCCCTCGTCCAACATGTCGAACAGCGAGAACAGCACCATCATCGTCTGCTGCGGCAGCGACAGACCCGCCGTGTGGTTCAGCGCCACCTGCCGGGAGTCGGCCACCAGCCGGTCGATGAACCGGATCTTCTCCGGCTCCAACGACAGCGTCCCGTAACGCCGGTTGAGCCGGTCCTTCTGCTCCCGGTCCTGCTCCGCCAGCATCGCGTCGATCACGTTGTCGTCGTGCAGCGCGATCACCCCGAGCCGCCACCCCGTCGCCCCGTAGTGCTTGGAGTAGGAGTAGACGAGGATCGTGTTGCGCGGCAGGTCGGCCGCGAGCGAGCGGAAGCCCTCCACGAAGGTCCCGTACACGTCGTCGGTCACGATGATCAGGTTCGGGTTCTGCTCCCCGACGATGGACACGATTCTCTCGGCGACCCGGGTGGAGAGGGCCAGCGAGGGCGGGTTGCTCGGGTTCACACAGCAGACCAGCTTCACCGACGGGTCCGCCAGCTTGGCGATCTCCTCCTCCGGATAGCGCCACTGCCGCACCCCGGTCTCCGTGAACAGGCTCGCCTCCACCCGCACCACGTCGAAGTCGTACGTGTCCAGCTCCGGGATCTCCAGGTACGGGGTGAACACCGGCACCATCAGGGCGATCCGGTCCCCCTTCCTCAGGATCCCGTTCTTCATCAGCGAGTCGAAGACGTAACACATCGCCGCCGTGCCGCCCTCGGTCGCGAACAGGCTCAACGTCTGCCCCTCCGGCGGCCGGTGGTCGAACATCTCGTCCGCGATGTAGCCACGCACGATCTGCTCGGTGTGGTGCAGGATCCGGTCCGGGACGGGATAGTTGTCGCCGATCGAGGAGTCCGCCAGCTCGTGCACGAACGCGTCCCGGTCGAAGCCGAACCGCTTCACCGCCAGGTCCACGCTCGCCTTCAGCAGCTCGATGCCCGGCAGCTCCGGGTGCGTACGGACGAAGTGCTCGAAGCGCTCCGCACACCCCGACTCCTCCGGCATGCCGCCCAGGTTGTCGGCCGTCCACACCCGCCGGGACTCCGACAGCGCGAAGTAGCCGAGCGCGTGGTACGCCTCACGCGGGCCTGTGGCCACCCAGTTCGGGTTGCCGCGGCCCGCGTTCAGCATCGTCCGGGTCGACTTCCCCTTCTGGCCCGGCTGATCGCTCTGCGCGGCCGTCGCGATCTGGATGAACTTGTCCTTCAGCTCGAAGGGGGAGAGCTGGGCGAACGACCGGATCTCTTCGCGGCTGATGCTGGTCCTGTGCATGGTGGTGTCCACTCCGTAGCGGGTCAGTGGTTGAGCAGGACGATCACGGCGCCCCACACCGTCAGCAGGACGTTGCCGACGGCGTACGGGATGGTGTAGCCGAGGGTGGGGATCTGGGACTTCGAGGTCTCGTTGACGGCGCCGATCGCCGCCGTGGTGGTCTGGCCGCCCGCCAGGACGCCCATCAGGATCGGGAAGCGGATCTTCTGCGCGTAGTGCCCGACCAGGAACCCGACGAGCAGCGGTACGACGGTGGCGACCGCGCCCAGGAGCAGCAGCCCCCAGCCGGCCGAGGACAGCCCGCTGGTGAAACCGGGCCCGGCGTTGATGCCGACGACGGCCACGAACAGGCAGAGCCCGAGGGTGTCCATGAACCACTGCGCGCCGGGCGGCACGTTCCCGTACGTCGGGTACTTGCCGCGGATCCAGCCGAAGACGAGCCCCATGATCAGGCCGCCGCCCGAGGTCGACAGGGAGATCGGCACCCCACCGGCCGTCAGCGCCGGGATACCGATGCAGCCGCCGAGGAAGATGCCGAGGCCGACCCAGACCATGTCCGTCGCGAAGCTCGTCGGGACGGGCTTGCCCAGCGCCTTCCCCGCCGGTCCGACCAGGCGTTCCGGGCCGGTGAGGACGAGCGTGTCGCCGCGCTCCAGCTTCGTGGACAGCCGGTAGGGGAAGACCGCCCCCGCCCGGTACAGCTTGTCGATGTAGACGCCGACCATGAACGGCTCCCGCCGCACCTCCTCCACGGTCCGGCCCAGCTGCGCCTTCTCCGAGACGACGACGTGCAGCGTCTCGGTGCGGTAGCCCAGCAGCGTCACGTCGTCGGCCTCGGACCCGATGTGCGTCACCGCGTCGAACTCCACCAGGTCGCCCCGGATCGCGCTGACCGCGACGGTGTCGCCGAAGCGCAGGACGCGGGACTGGTCGTGCTCCAGGACCGTCCCGTCGCGGCGGATCCCGGTGAGGTAGACCCGGCGGCCCAGCGCCTTCTGCTGCTCCTCGAAGTCCGCCACCGAGCGGCCCACCAGATCGGGCCGCTGAACGCTGTACGCGCGCAGCACCACCTCGTAGTAGCCCTCGCCCTCGTCCGGGCTCTCGTCCGGGGCGTCCAGCTCCGCCGCCAGCTCCGCGCTCTCCTTCGCCAGGTCACGGCGGTAGAGCCTCGGCACCACGTTGGCCAGGAGCATCGCGCACAGGATGGTGCCGAGCGGATACGTCACCGCGTACCCGACGGCGACCAGATTCTCCTCGGTCCTCACCTCGGCGGGGGAGAGGCCGGGCAGGGTGCCGATCGCGTCCTGGGCGACGCCGATCGCGGCCGACTGGGTCAGCGCCCCGCTCATCAGGCCGGCGCCGAGCCCGGGACCGTAACCGAGCAGGTGCGCGAAGAGCCACGACACCAGCAGCCCGGTCACACAGACGACCACCGCGTTGACGACCTGCGGCAGCCCGTCCTTCCGCAGCCCTCGGAAGAACTGCGGGCCGACGCGGTAGCCCAGGGCGAACAGGAACATGATGAAGAACAGGTTCTTCACCGTGTCGTCGATCCGGACCTCGAACCGGGCCCCGAGCAGCAGACCGGCGACCAGACAGCCCGTCACCGCGCCCAGCGCGATCGTGCGGTAGCGGACCTTCCCGAGCAGGAAGCCGAACGCGACCACGAGGAAGACGAGCAGCTCGGGGTGGGGCTGGAAGATGTTCCGGTTCAGGAAGTCGATCACGTCACGCCCCCAGGACGCCGACGAGGATGGGCCCGGTCAGCGGTAGCAGGAAGTTGGAGAGCGTGTACGTGATCGTGTAGCCGAGAAGCGGTACGGAGCTCTGGGCCACCTGGGTGATGGAGGTGATCGCCGGGGTCGAGCACTGCTGTCCGGCGATCGCGCCGATCAGCAGCGGCTTCTCGATCTTCAGCAGCTTGCGCCCGACGATCAGGGAGATCGTCGCCGGGACCAGCACCATGGCGATGCCGGCGAACGGCAGCAGCGCCCCGTACTCCTTCAGCAGCGGCCAGGCCTGGGGTCCCGCCGCCAGTCCCGTACAGGCGATGAAGACGGCCAGGCCCATGTCCTTGAGCGTGCTCGCGGCCTGCGGCGGAAACGCCCCGAACGTCTGGCTGCGGGAGCGGAACCAGCCGAAGACCAGGCCGGAGATCAGACAGCCGCCGCCGGTGCCGAGCGACATCGGGATGTCCCCGAGCTTCACGACGATCTGGCCGAGCAGGGAGCCCGCCACGATGCCGAAACCGAGGTAGATGAAGTCGGTGGCGTCGTTCTTCACCACCGCGCCGAGCTTCGCGACGAGCCTGTTCAGCCCGCCCCGGGCGCCGACCAGGGTGAGCACGTCGCCCCGGGCGAGGACCGTCTCCCCGCTGGCGGGCAGGTGCTGGTCGTTGCGCAGCACGTCGGTGACGTAGACGCCGTCCTTGCGGAACTCCGGGTGCCGCTTCTCCAGCCGGTCGATCGTGGCGCCGATCGTCTCCTTCTCGGTGACCGCGACCTGACTGGTGGCCAGCGGGGCGTCGAGCCCCGGCACGGCCGGGGTCTCCGGGCCGATCTCCCGGCCCGCCTCGATGATGGCCGCCCGCTCCCCGACCACCTGGATCAGGTCGCTGAGCGTCAGCTCCAGACCGGGGGAGGGCGTCAGCAGCTTGCTGCCGCGCTTGACGCCCTCGACGGTGATCCGGCCGCCCAGGGCGCTCTCCAGACCACCGACGGTCCGCCCGTCCGCCCGCGTCACCAGATAGGTGCGGCCGACCATGCCGGGCAGCGCCTCGCGCTCGTCGGACTCCAGCCCGCCCTGGCCGCCGCGCATCTTCTCCCACAGCTCGCGCGAGGCGTCCGCCAGGTTGATGCGCATCAGCATCGGCATGATCTGGCTGGTGTAGAGCACGATGGTGATCAGGCCGAACAGGTAGCAGACGGTGTACGCGGTGGCCACGTGCCCCTGGTACTGGCTGATCTGCTCGGAGGTCAGGTCCTCCAGCTTGCCGATGGCCTCGGTCGCCGTCCCCACGACGGCGGACTCGGTGGCCGCTCCGGCGAGGATTCCGGATGCCGTGCCCACGTCCAGGTCGAAGGCCTTGGCGAGCCCGTAGGCGATGCCCAGGACGCAGACCAGCTCGATCAGACAGAGCGCGAAGAAGCGCAGGCTCTTGCGGTTGAGGTTGGCGAAGAACTGCGGTCCGGCCATGTAGCCGAGCGAGAAGATGAACAGCGCGAAGAAGACGGTCTTGACGTCGTCATCGACGCTGATGTGCCGGGTGCCGAGCAGCAGCGACACGATCAGGGTGCCGCAGATGCCGCCGAGCGTGATCGGGCCGACGCGGAGCTTGCCGACGAGGTAGCCGGCCGCGAGGCAGAAGAAGAGGGCCAGTTCGGGATGGTCGCGCAGTACGCCCATCCCGCCTCACTCACCGGGGCTGGTGTCGGCGACCAGGGTGATCAAAAGGTGCATAAGGGAGAAATTAACAGGGGCGGGGTCCCCCGGCAGCTCGCCCGGCCCGACCTGCCCCCGTTCACCTTCCGACGGGAGTGCGGCCCAACGCCCCCTCGGTGACGCGCCGGACATCCCTCGGCAACGGAATCGTCTTCAACTCTTGACACCCACCCCCTTCAGGCAGCAACCTTCCGGCAACGGCGCATGGGAGCGCTCCCACTCTGGGGGAAGGTCTCGCGCGCTTCCTCTTCCCGCACCAGATCCGACGCCCTCCGCCCTGCCTCGCGGAACAGCGCCGGTACCACCCCGGAACAAGGAGCAGTGGAATGCGCATCACCCGCAGCGTTGCCGGTCGACGCAGGAGAACCGCCTTCGTGGCCACCACGGGCCTCACGGTCACCGCCCTCCTCCTCACCGGATGCGGCGGCTCGTCCGACTCGGACAAGGGAGCCGACGCGGACGGGAACATCACCCTGACCCTCGCCGACTTCGGGCAGTTCGGGTACAAGGAGGCCGGGCTCTTCGAGAAGTACCACGAGCTGAACCCGAAGATCACGGTCAAGGAGGACACCACCGCCGAGGAGAAGAACTACTACCCCAAGCTCCTCCAGCAGCTGAACTCCGGCAGCGGCCTCGCCGACGTCCAGGGCATCGAGGTCGGCCGGATCAAGGAGATCGTCGACACCAAGGCCGACTCCTTCGCCGACCTCTCCAAGACGATCGGCGTGGACGAGTGGGTCTCGTGGAAGGCGAAGCAGGCCACCGCCCCCAGCGGCGCGGTCATCGGCGCGGGCACCGACATCGGCCCCATGTCCCTCTGCTACAACCGTGAGCTGTTCGAGAAGGCCGGACTGCCCACCGACCGCGCCGAGGTCGCGAAGCTGACCGAGGGCGGCTGGGAGGACTTCCTCGCGCTGGGTGAGCAGTACAAGAAGAAGGCGCCCGAGGGCACGTACTTCATGGACTCCGCGAGCGCCATGTTCAACGCCGTGGTCAGCTCCAGCCCCGAGCAGTACTACGACGCGAGCGGCAAGCCGATCTACGAGAAGAGCGCCAGCGTCGAGAAGGGCTGGAAGCTCGCTGCCGAGGCCGCGTCCAAGAAGCTGACGCAGGGCCTCGCCCAGTTCGAGGACCCGTGGCAGGCGGCCCTGCGCAAGAGCACCATCGCCACCGTCGTCTGCCCCGCCTGGATGGCCGGCCAGATCTCCACCTACGCCGGTGACGCCAACAAGGGCAAGTGGGACATCACCAGCGCCCCCGGCAACACCTCCGCCAACTGGGGCGGCTCCTTCCTCGCCGTCCCGAAGTCCGGCAAGAACGTCGCCGAGGCCACCAAGCTCGTCAAGTGGCTGACCGCCCCCGAGCAGCAGGCCGCCGTCTTCAAGGCGATCGGCGTCTTCCCGTCCAACCAGGGCGCCTACGACCTGCCCGACGTGAAGAACGCGACCCTGCCGTACTTCAACAACGCCCCCATCGGCCAGATCTACGCCGACGGCGCGAAGTCCATCCCCGAGGCGGTCCTCGGCCCGAAGGACGGCGTGATCAAGGACTCCATCTCCACCCAGATCAACAACATGGAGCAGCGCGGCACCAGCCCCGACGACGCCTGGGACGCGGCCGTGCGGACGATCGACAAGGCCATCGGCTGACCTCCGGCACCTGACACCGGACCGGCCCGAGCCGGTCCCGCGCCGGGGCGGTCGGGCGACACCCGCCCGCCCCGCCGCCCGCCCGCCCCCTCAGCCGCCCCGCCCCTCCAGCCGCCCCGGCCGTCCGTCGGCGCACCCAGGGAAGGACTCCCCGCCCGTGGCAACCTCGACCCCCACCCGGGATGCGTACGCGACCCCGCCCCGTGAACCGAAGAAGGAACCACCCAGCGAACGGCGGCAGTTGTGGCGCAGCCGACTGTGGCGGTTCGACGACAAGGCGTCCCCGTACGCGTACATCGCGCCGTTCTTCCTCGTCTTCGGGGCCTTCGGGCTCTACCCCCTCCTCTACACCGGCTGGATCGCCCTGCACCGGGTGGAGATGACCGGCCTGGACTCGATGGAGTGGGTGGGCTGGGAGAACTTCGACAAGATCCTGAACGACCCCGAGTTCTGGACCTCGGTCAGCAACACCTTCCTGATCGGCGTCATCTCCACCGTCCCGCAGCTCCTGGTCGCCCTCGGCCTGGCCCACCTCCTCAACTACAAGCTGCGGGCCAGCACGTTCTGGCGCACGATCATCCTCACCCCGTACGCGACCTCGGTCGCCTCGGCCGCCCTCGTCTTCGCCCTGGTGTTCCGGGCCGACGGCGGACTGCTGAACTGGACGCTCGGCCTCGTCGGCTTCGACCCGGTCAACTGGGCCAACGGGCACTGGACATCGAAGCTCGCCATCTCCATCATCGTGATCTGGCGCTGGACCGGCTACAACGCGCTGATCTACCTCGCCGCGATGCAGGCCGTCCCCAACGACCTCTACGAAGCCGCCTCGTTGGACGGCGCCTCGCGCTGGCAGCAGTTCCGCAAGGTCACCATCCCCTCGCTGCGGCCGACGATCCTGTTCACCATCGTCATCTCCACCATCGGCTCCATGCAGCTCTTCGGCGAGCCGCTGCTGCTGGAGGGCGGCGCGCTGGGCGCCACCGGCGGCAACGAGAACCAGTACGAGACGCTCAGCATCTACCTCTACAACTACGGCTGGAACCTCGGACATCTCGGTCCGGCCGCCGCCGTCGCCTGGGCGATGCTCGCCCTCCTGCTGATCATCGCCGCGGCCAACTGGTTCATCGGCCGATTCGTCCGCAAGTCCGCGGTCTGACCGGGAGCGCATCCATGACCCTGACCAGCCCCACGCACACCGCCCCCGTGAAGGTCGCGCCGGCCCCGGAGGGCAGTGCCCCGCGGCGCCCGGGCCGCTTCCGGATGGGCGCCGGACAGCAGATGAAGGGCGGCCCGTTCGCGTACGTCGCGCTCGCCGTCGTCGGCTTCGGCTCGCTGCTGCCGCTCTACTGGACCCTCGTCGCGGCCTCCCGCACCCAGGACGAGGTCCTCGCCTCCACCCCGCCGTTCCTCCCCGGCGGGAAACTGCTGGAGAACGTCCAGACGGCCTGGGAACAGGCCAACCTGGGCAAGGCGATCCTCAACAGCTTCATCGTCTCGTCCTCGATCACCCTCGCGACGCTCTTCTTCTGCACGCTCGCCGGCTACGCGTTCGCCAAGATGCGCTTCCGGGGCCGCGGCTGGCTGATGACCGCGGTCATCGCCACCCTCACCATCCCGCCGCAGCTCAGCGTCGTCCCGCTGTTCATGATGATGTCCGGCCTCGGCTGGGGCGGGCAGCTCGAATCGGTGATCTTCCCGACGCTGGTGAGCGCGTTCGGCGTGTTCTTCATGCGCCAGTACCTGATCGAGGCGCTGCCGTACGAGCTGATCGAGGCGGCCAAGATCGACGGCGCGAACAACCTCCGCATCGTGGTGAGCGTGGTGCTGCCGGTGGCCCGCCCCGCGATGATGGTGCTCGGGATGCTCACCTTCGTCCAGGCGTGGAACGACTTCTTCTGGCCCTACCTCGCCCTCAACCAGCAGAACCCGACCCTTCAGGTGGCCCTCGGCCAGCTCAGCGCCTCGTACACCCCCGACCAGTCCATCGTGATGGCGGGCGCGCTGATCAGCACGCTGCCGCTGCTGGTGGTGTTCGTGGTCTTCGGCAAGAAGATCGTCGGCGGAATCATGTCCGGCGCGGTGAAGGGCTGATCCCCCTCCCACTTCCCCCTCCCACTCCCCCTTTCTCCTCACCTCTCATCCCTCACTTTCCCCAGGGAGCGCTCCCGTATGACAGCCGTCCGACCTGACACGGTCCCGCAGCAGGCCCCCGCCGCCACGGCCCCCTTCCCGACCGGTTTCCTCTGGGGCGCGGCCACCGCCGCGTACCAGGTGGAGGGCGCGGCCACCGAGATGGGCCGTACGCCCTCCATCTGGGACACCTTCAGCCACACGCCCGGCCGGACCCTCGGCGGGGACACCGGGGACGTGGCGGCCGACCACTTCCACCGCTACCGCGACGACGTCGCCCTGATGAAGCGCCTCGGACTCCAGGCGTACCGCTTCTCCGTCTCCTGGTCCCGCGTCCAGCCCACCGGCCGGGGACCCGCCGTGGAACGCGGTCTCGACTTCTACCGGTCGCTCGTCGACGAGCTGCTTCTCGCCGGCATCAAGCCCGTCGCCACGCTCTACCACTGGGACCTGCCGCAGGAGTTGGAGGACGCGGGCGGCTGGCCCGAGCGTGCGACGGCCGAACGGTTCGCGGACTACGCGGCCATCATGGCCCGGGCCCTGGGCGACCGTGTGGGCATGTGGACCACGCTGAACGAGCCCTGGTGCTCGGCCTTCCTCGGTTACGGCTCCGGGGTCCACGCCCCCGGCCGCACCGAGCCGGCCGCCGCGCTGCGGGCCGCCCACCATCTCAACCTCGCCCACGGCCGGGCGGTCGAGGCGCTGCGCGCGAACCTCCCCGCTGCCGCGCAGACCTCGGTCACCCTCAACCTCCACCAGGTGCGCCCGCTGACCGGCGGCGAGGCGGACGCGGACGCGGCCCGCCGGATCGACGCGGTGGGCAACCGCGTCTTCACCGGTCCGATGCTGAAGGGTGCGTACCCACAGGACCTGCTGGCCGACACCGAACGCATCGTGAACTGGAGCGAACTGATCCGTCCGGGCGACCTCGCCGCCATCGCCGCCCCGATCGACGTGCTCGGCGTCAACTACTACACGCCCACCATCGTGAGCGCGTCGCCCTCCGGCGCCGGGGACACCCGCAACGACGGCCACGGCAGCAGCGAGCACTCCCCGTGGCCCGGCTCGGAGCACGTCGCCTTCCACCTGGCCGAGGGCCGGCCGGTCACCGCGATGAACTGGTCGGTCAAGCCGGAGGGGCTGTACGACCTCCTCATGGACGTCTCGCGCGAGCACCCGGACCTGCCGTTGATGGTCACCGAGAACGGCGCGGCCTTCGACGACGCCCCGGACGCGGACGGCCGGGTCCACGACCCGGAGCGGATCGCCTATCTGCGGGGCCACCTGGAGGCGGTACGCCGGGCGGCGGCCGACGGGGCCGACGTACGGGGCTACTTCCTCTGGTCCCTGATGGACAACTTCGAGTGGGGCTACGGCTATGCGAAGCGGTTCGGCGCGGTGTACGTCGACTACGCGACCCAGCGCCGTACGCCCAAGTCCAGCGCCCACTGGTACGGCGACGTGATCGCCCGCCACGCGCTGCCCCCGGCCGCTGGCCCGGACGCCTGACCCGGTGAGAGCGGTGGGCCCGGTCGACCCCGACCGGGCCCACCGCTTTTTCGTCCCCTGCTTGGGAGCGCTCCCAATACACTGTCCGTACGCTCGTCGGGGTGATCGGTCCAGGACTTGGATTGACTGTACGGCTGTGAGAAATTGACCGGGAACGGGGAGGCGGCCATGGCGGCAGCGCGAGTACGGAGCGGCGGGCGGCCCACGCTCGAAGAGGTTGCGGCACGGGCCGGGGTCGGCCGGGGCACCGCCTCACGGGTCATCAACGGCTCGCCCCGGGTCAGCGACGCGACCCGGCAGGCGGTCGAGGCGGCCGTGGCCGACCTGGGGTACGTCCCCAACCGGGCCGCCCGCGCCCTGGCGGGCAACCGCACCGACGCCATCGCGCTGGTGGTGCCCGAGCCGGAGACCCGCTTCTTCGCCGAGCCGTACTTCTCCGCGATAGTGCGCGGCGTCGGCGCGGCCTTGGCGGACACCGAGATGCAGCTGCTCCTCACCCTCGTCGGCAACGACCGCGAGCGCCGCCGACTCGCCCAGTACCTCACCGCCCACCGCGTCGACGGGGTCCTCCTGGTCGCCGTGCACGCCGACGACCCGCTGCCAGAGCTCCTGGAGCAGCTGGGCATGCCCTGCGTGATCAGCGGCGCCCGGCACGCGGCCGAGACGCTGCCCTCGGTCGACTCCGACAACTTCGAAGGCGCGCGGGCCGCCGTCGAGCACCTGGTCTCCCGGGGCCGCCGCCAGGTGGCCACGATCACCGGCCGTCTGGAGGTCTACGGCGCCCAGCGCCGCCTGGACGGCTACCGCGCGGCGGTCTCCGCCGCCGGCCTGGCCCCCGACGAGCGCCTCATCGCCCCCGCCGACTTCACCGAGGAGGGCGGCGCGCGGGCCATGCGCGACCTCCTGGCCCGCCGCCCCGGCCTCGACGCGGTGTTCGTCGCCTCCGACGTGATGGCCGCCGGCGCCCGCCAGGTCCTGCGCGAGGCGGACCACCGCATCCCCGAGGACGTGGCCCTGATCGGCTTCGACGACTCGGTGGTCGCCCGCCACATGCACCCGGCCCTCACCAGCGTCCGCCAGCCCATCGAGGAGATGGGCCGCCGGATGACCCAGCTCCTCCTGGACGAGATCGCGGGCCGGGCCCCGGGCGACGAGCGTCCTTCGGTGGTACTGCCCACGGAGCTGGTGGTCCGCGACTCGTCGTGACGGCCGGCGGGGGCCGACCGTTCGGGTGCCTTCCAGTGGTATGGACATGACCAAAAGACAGGACTAGCCTCCGTCTTGGTCTAGACCAAGCGGGCGAGCCGCCGCCGGTCCATCTGTCCGCACGCTCCACCCCTCACCCCAGGAGCACCACATGCGCAGAAAGATCACCTCCTTACTCCTCGGCCTCGGCATCGCCGGGGTCTCCCTGCTGGCCACCTCCGGCAGCGCGCAGGGCCACGGGTACACCGACTCGCCCATCAGCCGGCAGCAGCTCTGCGGCAACGGCACCGTCCGCGACTGCGGGCAGATCCAGTGGGAGCCGCCGAGCGTCGAGGGCCCCAAGGGCTTCCCGGCGCGCGGCCCCCGCGACGGTCTGATCTGCGCCGGGGGCAACCAGCGGTTCGCCGAGCTGGACGACCCGCGCGGCGGAGCCTGGCCCGCCTCCGACGTGAGCGCCGGGGCGAGCCACACGTTCCGCTGGCGGATCACCGCCCGGCACGCCACCACCGACTTCCGGTACTACGTCACCAAGGACGGCTACGACCCGTCGAAGCCCCTGACCCGGGCCGACCTGGACCCGCAGCCGTTCCTCACCGTGCCGTTCGGCGGGCGGCAGCCCGGGGCGACGGTCACGCACGCGGGTAACCTGCCGCAGAAGTCGGGCAAGCACCTGATCCTCGGCGTCTGGACCATCGCGGACACCGGCAACGCCTTCTACGCCTGCTCCGACGTCACCTTCTGAGCGGCGGGCGACCGGGCGGCACACCGCCCGCACCACATGGCATCACATGAAGAAGGGCCCCGGTCCGAAGACCGGGGCCCTTCCCTCAGGGTGAGTAACGGGACTTGAACCCGCGACATCCTGGACCACAACCAGGTGCTCTGCCAGCTGAGCTATACCCACCATGTCGCCCGGTCGTTTCCGACCGGCCGAGAAAAAGTGTACAGGGTCCGGGAGGGTGCTCGCGCCCCCGTTTCCCGGGGCCGGTCCACGGGCGCTTCCGCGCCCGTGACCAGCGGGTTCCTACGGTGCGGCCGGAGCCGGCAAGCGCGCCGCGATCTCCTTGGCGCGCTCGGAGTCCGGGCCGGGCTGCGGCACGAAGACCGCCTCCCGGTAGTAGCGGAGCTCCGTGATGGAGTCACGGATGTCCGCCAGCGCCCGGTGGTTGCCGTTCTTGGCCGGGCTGTTGAAGTACGCCCGGGGATACCAGCGCCGGGCCAGCTCCTTGACCGAGGACACGTCCACGATCCGGTAGTGGAGATAGCTCTCCAGCTCCCGCATGTCCCGCGCCAGGAACCCCCGGTCGGTACCGACCGAGTTTCCGCAGAGCGGGGCCTTGCCGGGCTCCTTCACATGCTCACGGACGTAGGCCAGGACCTGCTCCTCGGCGTCCGCCAGGGTGGTACCCCCGGCCAGCTCGTCGAGGAGGCCCGAGGCGGTGTGCATCTGCCGCACCACCTCGGGCATGGTCTCCAGGGCCGCGTCCGGCGGGCGGATCACGATGTCCACCCCTTCGCCGAGCACGTTCAGCTCCGAGTCGGTGACCAGGGCGGCCACCTCGATGAGTGCGTCGTCCGTCAACGAGAGCCCGGTCATCTCGCAGTCGATCCACACCATGCGGTCGTTCATGCGCCCCACCCTACGGGGCACTCCGCTGTCCCGGCAGGGCCGGGCGTCCGGGAACGTACGCGTCAGGGCCCGGCAGGGACAGCTCCCCGGACCCCACCGACGCCGCCACGGCGACGGCCGCGGAGGACAGGGGCGAGCCCCGGCGTCCGGACGGCGGCCCCTGGCTGGGCACCATCGTCTCGACCACCGTCGCGGCGCTCTCCGCCACCCCCTGCGGACGACGGGCCCGGTAGGCGGCCCGGTACGCGGCGGGGGAGGAGCCGAGCTGGCGGCGGAAGTGCCCGCGCAGCGCGACCGGGGAGCGGAAGCCGCAGCGGCCGGCGACCTCGTCGACCGAGTAGTCGGAGGTCTCCAGCAGCCGCTGCGCCTGCAGCACCCGCTGGGTGATCAGCCACTGCAGCGGTGCGCTGCCGGTGAGCGAACGGAACCTCCGGTCGAAGGTCCGTCTGCTCATGTAGGCGCGCGCGGCGAGCGTCTCCACGTCGAACTGCTCGTGCAGATGCTCCAGGGCCCAGGCCACGACCTCGGCGAGCGGGTCGGAGCCGATCTCCTCCGGTAAAGACCTGTCCAGGTAGCGCTCCTGCCCACCACTGCGCCGTGGCGGCACGACGAGCCGGCGGGCGAGTGCCCCCGCGGCTTCCGTGCCGTGGTCGGTGCGGACTATATGGAGGCAGAGATCGATCCCGGCGGCGGTGCCGGCGGAGGTGAGCACATCCCCGTCGTCCACGAACAGTTCGCGCGGATCGACGTGCACCGACGGATAGCGCTTGGCCAGCGTCGGCGCGTACATCCAGTGTGTGGTGGCCGGCCGTCCGTCCAGCAGGCCGGCGGCCGCGAGCACGAAGGCTCCCGTGCACAGACCGACGATGCGGGCGCCCTCCTCGTGGGCGCGCCGCAGCGCGTCCAGTGCCTCGGCGGGCGGCGGCGAGGTGATCGACCGCCAGGCGGGCACCACCACGGTGCCGGCTCTGCTGATCGCCTCCAGGCCGTACGGCGCGGTGAGTTCGAGCCCACCGGTGGTGCGCAGCGGTCCTTCCTCGCCGCCGCAGACCAGCAGGCGGTAGCGGGGAACTCCCGCGTCCTGCCGGTCGATTCCGAAAACGGAGAGCGGGATGGAGCTCTCGAAGATAGGGCCGCCGCTGAACAGCAGCACGGCAACGACTTCCCGGCGTCGCCGCCCGGTCAGCTTGCGTGCGGCCTCCGTCGCGGCGGCGGAGTCCTGGCTCATGACGCTAAGCCCCCCTCGGTGTTCGCGTCTCCCTGGTCCTTACGGGCCTGTCGCTCCTGCACGTTTCCCCTCGGTGTCGCACGTGTCCCCAGTCTCCGATTTCCAAGATCGAATCTACTGCGTGGCGTGGTCCCGCCGTGACACCTTCCCCCACCAGCTCAATGTCGATAAGGAAACGTGGCGTGAAGCGTTCGATCACGAAGCGTTTCACTCGCGAAGCGCACAGGGAAGTGCCCTTCGACAACGTGGCCCGTCCGCGTCGGGTGAAAGCGTACCGCGCGGTCCGTTCCTGCCTGGTGGGCGGTGGGGTGTCCGGCCATCCCGCGAAGGGTTCGGCACCCAGGTGAAGTTGGCTCAAAACCATCGGTTGTGTGTGCTGTATCCGGTCACGCCGGGCGCACAACCGCCGCCCGACGGCCGCGCCGGTGCGCTCCCTCGCCGCCGTGAACCATGGCGTGTTCGGACCCCCGCGGAGAGGCTGGGCGGGCCGTTGTGACGTGGACGGGGCCGAGGTTCCGCAGGGCCGGATTACCGACCGATGGGCCGTGGGGCACGAGAACCGCGGGTGTCGGGCGTCGGTCGGGGGCGGTCCGCCGGGCCCGGTCGACCGCGGTTCCGGGCCCCGTCGTCCGCCGGTCCGGGCGTCGTCGCCGGGTTCGGCTCGAACGGCGATCGTGTCGGGCTCGCCGCGGCGTCATGTCCCGGGGTGACGGCCCGGTGACGGCGTGGCCAACAGGGACCGGGTGAGGGCCTCGCCGCCGGGTCCGCCGGGCGACCGCCGACCGTCGCGAAAAACAGGACGGCCGACGGTGTTCGCCCCCTCCGAGGCCCGTGTACGACACAACCGGCATTGCCATCCCGGACAGGCTCGGGCATGCTCCCTCCAGCGTCGCGCACGCTTTTGCGGGGGTCTGGGCGGTGGAGGAGTGACGCCGTACCCTTGGGGGTATGGGGTTGGGAAGATGATTCCCGGACAGAGCTTCACCACCAGCTGATGCACCTCTCGAAACCGTTCCCTCCTCACGAGGACTCTCTTCGCCGAGACACCGATGGCCGGTCACGAAATCCCTGAACCCAAAGACCGCAAGCCGGTAGCCGACCCAGGGTCGGAGCCGCGGACGGTCGAAGAAGCACGCCATGCGTGCGATCCCGCCTTCCGGCACGGAGTCGTGGTCGGTTTCGACGGCTCCACGTCGAGCGAGCGGGCTCTCGCCTACGCCATCGGCATGGCCGGCCGATCGGGCTCCGGCCTGATCATCGTCCACGTCGCCAACCGATTGCCGACCACGGTCTGGGCGGGCTGCGAGCCCCCCGTCTTCGTCGATGTCCCCGATCACCGCACCGAGGTCCTCGGCCTGGAGCTGGCCTGCGCGGACTATCTCTCCGAGGTGCCCTGGGTGCTCGTCGAGCGCGGGGGCGACATCTGCCACGAACTGGAGGAGGTCGGCCGGGAGTACGCCGCCGACGCCATCGTCGTGGGCTCCACGCACGGCATCGTCGGCCGGATCTTCGGGTCCGTGGCCGGCCGCCTCGCCCGCCGGGCGCAACGCCCCGTCATCGTCATTCCCTGAGGCCCCCGACATCCCCCGAACGCCCCCCGCGCTTCCTGAGGGGGCGCCAGGAGGCCCTGTAACGGCACGCGTTGGGCCCCGTACCGTCTTCGCGACGGTACGGGGCCCAAGGTCTGTGTACCGCCGTCTACTCGACCGTCACGGACTTCGCCAGGTTGCGCGGCTTGTCGATGTCGCGGCCCATCGCGAGGGCCGTGTGGTACGCGAACAGCTGGAGCGGGATGCCCATGAGGATCGGGTCCAGCTCGTTCTCGTTCTTCGGCACGACGATGGTGTGGTCGGCCTTCTCCTGCACCTGGTGGGCCACGGCGAGGATGCGCCCGCTGCGGGCCTTGATCTCCTCCATCGCGGCGCGGTTCTTCTCCAGCAGGTCGTCGTCCGGCACGATCGCCACGGTCGGCATCGCGGGCTCGATCAGCGCGAGCGGCCCGTGCTTCAGCTCGGAGGCCGGGTAGGCCTCGGCGTGGATGTACGAGACCTCCTTCAGCTTCAGGGAGGCCTCACGGGCGACCGGGTAGCCGCGCACCCGGCCGATGAACATCATCGACTTCGCGTCCGCGTACTCCGCCGCGAGCCGCTTGATCTCGTCCTCGTTGGCCAGGATCTCGCTGATCTGCTCCGGCAGCCTGCGCAGCCCGTCGATGATCCGCTTGCCGTCCGCGACCGACAGGTCACGGATCCGGCCCAGGTGCAGGGCGAGCAGCGCGAAGGCGACCACGGTGTTGGTGAAGCACTTGGTGGAGACCACGCAGACCTCCGGGCCCGCGTGGACGTACGTACCGCCGTCGGCCTCACGGGCGATGGCGGAGCCGACCACGTTGACCACGCCGAGGACTCGGGCGCCCTTGCGCTTCAGCTCCTGGACGGCCGCCAGGACGTCGTACGTCTCGCCCGACTGGGAGACCGCGACGTACAGGGTGTCGGGGTCCACGACCGGGTTGCGGTAGCGGAACTCGGAGGCCGGCTCGGCGTCCGCGGGGATCCGGGCCAGCTCCTCGATCAGCTGGGCGCCGATCTGCCCCGCGTGGTACGAGGTGCCGCAGCCGAGGATCTTGATCCGGCGCACCCCGCGCGCCTCGCGGGCGTCCAGGTTGAGCCCGCCCAGGTGCACGGTGGAGAACCGGTCGTCGATCCGGCCGCGCAGGACGCGGTCCACAGCGTCGGCCTGCTCGGAGATCTCCTTGTGCATGTACGTGTCGTGGCCGCCCATGTCGTACGACTCGGCCTCCCACTCCACGGTGGTCGGCGTGGCCGTCGTGGTCGAGCCCTCCGTGGTGTACGTACGGAAGTCGTCGGCCTTCAGGGTGGCCATCTCGCCGTCGTCCAGCGTGACGACCTGGCGGGTGTGGGCGACCAGGGCGGCGACGTCGGAGGCGACGAACATCTCCTTCTCGCCGATGCCGAGGACGACCGGGGAGCCGTTGCGGGCGACCACGATGCGGTCGTTGAAGTCGGCGTGCAGAACGGCGATGCCGTAGGTGCCCTCGACGTGGCGCAGCGCCTCGCGGACCTTCTCCTCCAGGGTCTCGGCCTGGGCGCGGGCGATCAGGTGGACCAGCACCTCGGTGTCGGTCTCGGAGAGGAAGACGATGCCGTCGGCGGTGAGCTTGGCGCGCAGCTCGGAGGCGTTGTCGATGATCCCGTTGTGGACGACGGCGACCTTGTTCTCCGCGTCCATGTGCGGGTGGGCGTTCTCGTCGCTCGGCGCGCCGTGGGTGGCCCAGCGGGTGTGGGCGATGCCGGTGGTGCCGGCGAAGCGCTTGGGGACCTTGGCCTCCAGCTCGCGGACCCGGCCCTTGGCCTTGACCATCTTCAGCGCGCCCGGCTTGCCCGCCGCCGCCTTGCCGGTGATGACGATGCCCGCGGAGTCGTACCCCCGGTACTCCAGCCGCTGCAGGCCTTCCAGCAGCAGCGGAGCGACGTCACGCCTACCGATGTATCCGACGATCCCGCACATGTTTCTCTGCCCCTCCATCGACGTACACGCATTCCTGTTCGGCGCCCCGCACGGGCGCCCGGCCGACCTCGGGGTCAGCCGTAGACGATGCGGCGCAGCTGGCGGAGCGAGAGCTCCGGCGGCGCCACGGCGCGGTGCGGCAGCTCGGCCGCGATCCGCTCGAAGATCTCCGTGTTGACCAGGCCGCCGGACTGCAGTTCGCGGTGGCGGCGCCGGACGAAGTCGTCGGTGCTCTCGTCGAAGTACGCCAGCACGTCGAGGATCACCCGGGCCGCCTCGCCGCGCTGGAGCGCGGTGGAGCGTACGAGGTGATCGATGAGGTCGTCGTGAGACGAGCGGCGTTCAAGCACCCGTCGATATTGCTTGCCGGGGCGTGCTTATGCAAGAAATCTGCCCGATATCGGGCAGGAGGGGCCGGAAATGCTGTCCGATCGCGTCACATGCTGCGCAGAACGGCCTGCTTCGCGGTGCTGAACTCCTCGTCGGTGAGCACTCCGGCCCGGTGCAGCTCGCCCAGCTCCCGCAGCCGTCGCAGCAGTGTGTCGTGGTCGCCCGCGGGCGGGGCGGCGGGGGTCGGCTCGGCGGCCTTGACCAGGGCCGGGGCCGCTTCAGGGGCGGCCGGCAGCGCACGGGCCCCGGGCAGCCGCATCAGCACCGCCGCGGCGACCAGGACCGCCGTGTGCTCCTTCTTGGACATCCCCCACAGGTCCAGGGCGTACGTGTCGTACTTCGGCGGGGCCGAGACGGGACCCTCGACCGGCTCGAAGCGCAGATAGCCGTTCTCCAGGCCGATCGACGGCATCCACCGCACGCCCGCGATCCGCGACAGCGGGAAGGTGGTCGGACCCCCGGCGGTCTTGGACTCCTCGGCCTTCCAGTTCCAGGTCAGCCGGACGCTCTCGCCGTCGAAGGACGCCGTCCCGTCGCCGCCCCCGCCGGAGACGGGCAGCGCCGGGCCCGGCAGCAGGAAGCGGTCCACGGGGCCGTCCGGCACCTGCTCGATCAGCAGGGCGTTGCGGAGCTCGTCGACGAAGTACTCCGCGACCCCCGTGCGGTCCTTCTCCACGGTCAGTACGTAGGGGTCGGCGCCGTCCTTGAGGCGGCCGTCGGCGGCCCGCAGCACCGGGCAGGCGCCGCCGCGCAGCCGCAGCCGCAGCCGCCCGCCCTTGCGGTCCGGTTCGAACGAGACGCCCGCCACCGCCTGCACGGGTACGGCTATCTCACCCAGCTCCTGCCGGACCGGATGCGCCTTGCCCCCCGGCACGATGCGCACGGTGTCCCCGTCGAACGTCCACGTTCCGTCCCGCTGGATGATCTCTGCCATGCCCACGATTCTGCCAGCCCGCCTCCGGGCCGCGCCGAAGAAGGCGAGCGCCCGGGGGGACCGTCCCCGGGCGCTCACCGGTCGGGAGGCCGCCGTGAACCGGCGGCCGGGCTCAGAACCCGGCGATCGGGTTCCTCAGGCGGCCCACCAACTGGAGTGCTCCGGCGGGGTCGTTGAGGTCGACCATCTGCTGGTTGTCGCGCAGCTGGAGGCGGTTGAGGCAGGAGAGTGCGAACTCCGCCTCGAACAGGTCGTAACGCTGGAACTTCTCCGCGAGATACGGCACCGATCCCTGGTAGTCGCGCACACAGGCGGCGACCGTCCGCCAGAAGGTGTCCTCGTCCAGGACGCCCTCGGTGTCCAGGCCCGCGCCCAGGAAGCGGAAGAAGCAGTCGAAGACGTCGGTGAGGACCGACAGCGCCTTCATGTCCTCGGGGACCTCGACCCGGATCCGCTCGACCTGCGGCGGCAGCACCGCGTCCGGGTCCATCACCGCGATCTCCTCGGCGATGTCCTTGAAGATCGTGCGGGTGACGACACCGTCCTCCACGACCAGGATCACGTTCTCGCCGTGCGGCATGTAGACGAGGTCGTAGGCGTAGAAGCTGTGCAGCACCGGCACCAGATAGGCGTCCAGGTAGCGCCGCAGCCACACCCGAGGGTCCAGGCCCGACTCGGCGATCAGCGCCCCGGCCACCGAGCCGCCCTCGTGGTCGGTGTGGAGCAGCGAGGCCATCGTCGCGACCCGCTCGCCGGACCGGAGGGCCGGCAGGGGGCTCTCGCGCCACAGGGCGGCCAGCATCTTCCGGTACGGGGAGCCCTTGACGGTGGCCGCCTCGTAGGACCGGTGGTGGTAGCCGATCGCGGCCCGCTCACGGATGATCGAGAACCCGACGCCGCGCAGCAGTTCGTCGCGCTCGATCAGACCGGCCAGCCAGTCGTTGATCGCGGGAGTGGCCTCCATGTACGCGGCGGAAAGGCCGCGCATGAAGCCCATGTTCAGGACCGACAGCGCCGTCTTGACGTAGTGCTTCTCCGGGTGGTCGGTGTTGAAGAACGTGCGGATCGACTGCTGGGCGAGATATCCGTCCTCGCCCTCGCCGAGCACCACCAGATGCCGCGCCGCCAGCTCTCCGGCGAAGCTGACCGCGAGCTTGTTCCACCACTGCCAGGGGTGGACGGGCAGCAGGAAGTAGTCGCCCGGGTCGAGGCCGAGCCCACGCAGCGCGCCGTCGAACCGCTCCCGGGTCGCCTCGCTCAGCTCATCCTTGACCAGGGCGTCGTAGTCGAGACCGGCGCCCGCGGTGAAGGTGGCCCGGTCCCGGTGGGCGGCCAGCCAGACGAGCCGGATCTCCGAGGCCGCCTCGGGGGCGTACGACCGGTACTCGTCCACGCCGAAGCCGAGCCGCCCGTTGTTGGCGACGAAGCACGGGTGGCCCTCGGTCATCCCGGTCTCGATGGCCTGGAAGCCGGCGGCGACGAGCTGGCCGGAGGTCGCCGGTTCTTTGGTGAGTTTGTAGGCGGTTCCGGCCAGGGTGGAGGAGACCTCCTCCAGATAGACCGGCAGGACCTCCGCGGAGATCCCGAGGGTGTGCCGCAGCTCTATGAAGAACTCCAGGGTGTCCAGCGGGAGTTCGGAGCCGTGCCGGTGCCGGGTGATGGTCCCGGCGTCGATCTGCCAGTGGTCCAGGGCGAAGAGGCGCGCGGTGAAACGGTACTCGGTGGAGGCGTCGTCGCTACGGACGGTGTGGCGGCCGTCGCCGAGCGGCGTGGGGGCCAGCAACCGTTCATGGCTGAATTCCGCCAGTGCTTTGCGCACCAGCAGTCGGTTTGCGGTGGCCCAGCGCTCCGGGGAGAGGTGGGCGACGCTGTCGGTGAGGGCGGTCGTCATCGGTCGTTACCTCCGGTTGCTGCTTCGAACTGCGCACGGGTGCAGGCGCTGAGCAGGGCGTCCTTCTCCGGCTTGGCGATCTCCCGGAGCACCTCGAAGCCGACGGCCTTGTTGAGGGTCTGCACGGCGCTGTTGGTGACGTCGGGCTCGACGACGACCCGGCGCACCGACGGGTCGGCGAACAGGAAATCCATCACGGTGGTGATCACGGCCCGGGTGAAGCCGTGCACCGGGGTGTCGGTGGGGGCGACCAGGAAGTGCATCCCGACATCGCCGGGCTCCGCCTCGTACAGCCCCTTCAGCTCGACCTCGGTGGGGTCGTAGCGCTCGATCAGGAAGGCGGGTTCGCCGTTGTGCAGCCCGATGAACGCTTCGTGGTGCGGGTGGGCGGCGATGGACCGGTACTCCCGTTCCACGTCCGCGAGTCCGGCGTCGCCCATCAGCCAGAACGCGGCTTTTGGGTGGGTCACCCAGCCATGCACCAGTCCGGCGTCGGCGGCGGGGTCCAGCGGGCGGACGGCGAAGGCGCCGAGTGTGTCGGGGCGTCGGTTGCCGGGGCGGCTCATACGGCAAACTCCTGGAAGGCGATGGACTTCTCGACCGGGTAGACCTCGCGGCCGAGCAGCTCGCCGATGATGTACGCGTTGCGGTAGGCGCCCATGCCGAGGTCGGGCGAGGTGATCGAGTGGGTGTGCACCGAGGCGTTCTGGAGGAAGACCCCGCGCCCGGTGGTGTCGATGCTGTAGTTGCGGGCCACGTCGAAGCGGCCCCGGCTGTCGTGGCGCAGCCGTGCGGTGACGGGCGCGAGGAAGGCGGGCGCCTCGTACCGGTAACCGGTGGCGAGGATCAGGCCCTCGGTGGTCAGGGAGTAGTCCTTGCCCTGCTCCTCCTGGCGCAGCCCCAGGCTGTACGCGCCGCCCTCCGCGTCGTAACGCGCGCTGATGAGGGCCGAGTTGGTCAGCAGCCTGGTCGGCGCGGGCCCGGCGATGTTCTTCTGGTAGAGCAGGTCGAAGATCGCGTCGATCAGCTCCCCGTCGATGCCCTTGAACAGCCCCTTCTGGCCGGTCTCCAGCCGGTAGCGGGTCTCCTCGGGCAGCGCGTGGAAGTAGTCGATGTACTCCGGGGAGGTCATCTCCAGCGTCAGCTTGGTGTACTCCAGCGGGAAGAACCGCGGGGAGCGGGTGACCCAGTTGAGCCGGTAGCCGTAGGTGTCGATCTCGGAGAGCAGGTCGTAGTAGATCTCCGCCGCGCTCTGCCCGCTGCCGACCAGGGTGATCGACTTCTTCTTCTGGAGGTCGGCTTTCCCCGCCAGGTAGCGGGAGTTGTGCAGGAAGTCCCCGCCGAGCCCCTGGCAGGCGTCCGGGAGGTGCGGCGGGGTGCCGGTGCCGAGGACCAGGTGCCGGGAGCGGAACAGCTCGCCGGAGGCGGTGCGCACGGTGTAGAGCCCGGAGCCCTCGTCGTACGTCACCGTCTCGACGGTCTCGTCGAACCGGATGCTGCTCAGTTTCGCGGCGGCCCAGCGGCAGTAGTCGTTGTACTCGGTCCGCAGCGGGTAGAAGTTCTCCCGGATGTAGAAGGAGTAGAGCCGGCCGCGCTCCTTGAGGTAGTTCAGGAACGAGTACGGCGAGGTCGGGTCGGCCATCGTGACCAGGTCCGACATGAACGGCGTCTGGAGATGAGCCCCTTCGAGGAACATCCCGGCGTGCCACTCGAAGTCCGGCTTGGACTCCAGGAAGACGCCGTTCAGCTCGTCGATCGGCTCGGTCAGGCAGGCCAGGCCGAGGTTGAACGGGCCGAGCCCGATCCCGATGAAGTCGTGGGGTTCAGGAAGCGCGGTCAAGGGAGTCTCCCAGGTACTTCTCGGCGTGGCCGGAGATCAGATCGAGGACCGCTGCGATGTCGTGCACGGTCGTCTCGGGGTTGAGCAGGGTGAACTTCAGATACTGGCGCTCGCCCACCTTGGTGCCCGCGACGATGGCCTCGCCGGAGGCGAAGAGCGCCTTGCGGGCGTGGAGGTTGGCGCGGTCGATCTCGTCCGGGGAGGTGACACCGGACGGGATGTAGCGGAAGACGAGCGTGGAGAGCCGCGGCTCGACGACCACGTCGAAGCGCGGGTCGGCGGCGAGCAGCTGCCACCCCTCGGCGGCCAGGTCGCAGACCTCGTCGAACAGCTCCCCGATCCCGTCCGCGCCCATGACGCGCAGCGTCATCCAGAGCTTGAGCGCGTCGAACCGGCGGGTCGTCTGGAGGGACTTGTCGACCTGGTTGGGTATCCGTTCCTCGGCCATCCGGCGCGGGTTCAGATACTCCGCGTGGTACGTCGCGTGCCGCAGGGTCGCCCGGTCGCGGACCAGGACCGCCGACGAACTCACGGGCTGGAAGAAGGACTTGTGGTAGTCCACGGTGACCGAGTCGGCGCGGGCGATGCCTTCGAGCAGCCCGCCCCGCTCACGGGAGGCGAGCAGTCCGCAGCCGTACGCGGCGTCCACATGCATCCAGACGGCGAACTGCTCGCAGAGCGCGGCGATCTCGGGCAGCGGGTCGATGGACCCGAAGTCCGTGGTCCCGGCGGTGGCGACGACGGCCATCGGTACGGCCCCCTCGGCGACGCAACGCTCCAGGGCGCGGGCGAGGGCCACGGTCCGCATCCGCTTGTCGCGGTCGACGGGGACGGAGACGACGGCGTCCGGTCCGAGGCCGAGGAGCTTGGCGGACTTCTGCACGCTGAAGTGGCTGCACTCGGAGGTGAGGATCCGCAGCCGGGTGAAGTGCTCCGGCCGGACCTTCGCCTCCTCCCGCGCCAGCAGCAGGGCCTGGAGGTTGGACTGCGTACCGCCGCTGGTGAAGATGCCGTCGGCGGCCGGGCCGAGCCCGATCCGCTCGGTGGTCCAGTCGATCAGCCGGCGCTCGATGAGGGTGCCGCCCGCGCTCTGGTCCCAGGTGTCCAGGGAGGAGTTGATCGCGGAGAGCACGGCCTCGCCAAGCACGGCGGGTATGACGACCGGGCAGTTGAGGTGGCCCAGGTAGCGGGGGTGGTGGAAGTAGACGGCGTCGCGGAGGTAGATCTCTCCGAGCTCGTCGAGGGCGGCGGCGGCGTCGCCCAGTGGCCGGTCGAGGTCGATCGCGTCGACGACGGGGGAGAGCTCGTCGACACCGACCCCGCTGAAGGGGCGCTCGGTGGCGGCCAGCGTGGCCGCGACCCGTTCCACTCCTGCGGAGACGGTGTGCCGATAGTGCTCCGCGGTCGTGTTGTTGAGCAGGTGCGAACGCATGGAGGGGTCCTCCCGGGTGAGGGGAACTTCATCGCGGCCCTCCGGGCAGGAAGGGGGGACGAGGGCGCGATGCCGAAGTAAGGCGAGCCTAACCTAACTCGGAATCGATCGTTCCCCTACCCCCCTCACCCCCCTCGGCGGCCCTGAGGCCGCCGCCCGCAGCCACCCGCGCAAACGGCCGCCGCCGCCCCCGTCGGAACGGGAGCGGCGGCGGCCGAGGAGCGTGGACGGCGTTCAGGTCCGGGGCGTGGACCGTGTCCCGGCCGGCCGGGACGGAACCGGGTCAGTGCTTCGGAGGATTCGTCACCACCCAGTCGGAGTTCCGGAAGTGAGTGGAGACCCCGTTCCCCTCCTGGGACTTGTCGGGAGGACCGGAGCTGGGGAACAGCGACGGTGCGATGGGCCGGCCCAGCCGCTCCTCCCATACGGTCGACCACTTTTCGAGGTCCGGGAAGGCCTCCTGGACCGCCGTCCGATTGACGAAGCTGTATTTCTGATGGATGAATCCCTTGCGGAGGTCCTCATCGCTGAGCTTTCCCGCGCTCTTCAGCTCATTCCACTTCGCGCGGGCCTCAGCCACCATGACGTCGGACGAGATCTGGAAGTCCCCGTCGCTGGGTCCGAGCGGCTTCCCGTTCTCGTCGAGCATCCCCAGCTTGTGCAACGCGTCGAACGGGCGGCGCGCCGGGCGCTCGGCGAGGGGTGTGGAGCCCATCCACTCCTGGAACCTCGCCTGCGCCACCGGCTGCCCCGCCAGGTCCCGTTCGGTCGGGAAGTCCTTGTGGCGGCCCGAGAAGAAGAACGCCCATGAGCCCTGGAGCCGTACGTCATAGTCCTGGGGGCGCTCGCAGGCGGAGCACAGGACCCTGAACAGGGAAGCCGACATGCGCTTGAACTGGTGGGGAGTCGTACCCAACGGTGCCTGATAGTGCCGCCACCACCTGACCTGCTGCTGCGTCAGCCCGAGGAATTCCAGGTCCCGGGGCTGGATGCGGTATCCCGTGTCATCGTGTGGCCATGCGCGGCCCCCCTCGCTCTGACTTCCCGGGACTCTGCCGTCGGCATCGATGAGCCCCTCGGCCTGGGCCTTCTGACGCCTTTTGAGATAGCCCGGGTCCTCGTCGGCCGACGGACCCGCCAGGGCGGCCTGCCCGTGAATGCTCGTGGTGACCGGCCAGGAGGTTACCGCCGCTGTCGGGGCAACCGCGGGGCCTGACAGAACCAGTGCCGCAAGGGCCAGTACTCCCAGCCTCAGACGCTGACGTGACACTCTTTCGCCTCCAGTGGAAAGCACTTCGCATGGCTCGCGCTTCTCGCGTTCCATGACTCAGAGTTACGCATATCGCTGCGTGTCACCGTCACAGCCACGCCGACCTTGACGGCCCGAGCCACACGGTGCCCGGAGGTGGGGCGTGTGCGGTGGGTGATCACCGGGCCGATCATGGGTGACCTGTCGTCGTCGGGCGGCGTTTGCAGGGGGCGACCACCGGAACGGGTGAACCTCGGACGGGCTACCCCCGGTGGTGGCCGTCACCTCACGGCCATCGTGGTTCCGCTTCCGCTTCCGCCCTCCGCAGCTGCTCCTCGGGGAGTCCACGCCGCCAGTACGCGGCGGACATCACCCGCTCACGGTCGAAGCCCCGCTCATGGACGAGGTGATGGCGCAGCGCCCGCACCCCGGACGCCTCGCCCGCGATCCACGCGTACGGCGTACCCCCGGGCAACTCGGCGGCACGCACGGTCTCCACGCCGCAGGCGGCCCCCTCGTTCCGGACGAGCCAGCTGATCCGGGCCTTCGCCGCGGTGTTCAACGCCTGCCGGTCCTCGGTGCACGGGACCTCCAGCCAGACCCGGGCCGGCAGCCCCGCGGGCAGCCACTCCAGGGCGGCGGCCGCGGCGGGCAGGGCGGTCTCGTCGGCCCGGATCAGCACCCAGTCGGTGTCGGCCGGCGGCCGGAAGTGTACGGCGGTGTTGTCCGCCTCGGTGGGGCCCAGTACCGCGAGCCGGTCGCCGGGGGCGGCCGCCAGCGCCCAGCGGCAGCCGGGGCCGCCGGCGTCGTGCAGCACGAAGTCGAGGTCGACCTCGGTGGAACCGTCCGCCCGCAGCCGCTGGGCCCGTACGGCATACGAACGCGTCACCGCCCGTTCGTCCTCGGGCAGCGCCCGCCCTTCCTCGTGCCAGGCCCCGCTTCCGCCCGCCGGGAGCACCGCCTCGCGCTGGCCCGGGCGGGGCAGCAGGACCGACAGGCTCTGGTCGCGGCCCCCGCCGCTGAAGCCCTCGGCTCCCGGCCCGCCGAGCGTGACCCGGAGGATGGACGGGCCCAGCCGCCTCGTCCGCAGGACGGTCAGCTCGAAGAGCCGGAACGGGGCGACTTCGGGGGCGGTGGCGGTCGTCGGCGTCAACGGGGGCTCCTCCGGGACGAGCCGGAGCGGCGGACGGACGGGCCCGGCTTCCGACTGAGGCGATCCGAAGGAAGGTTAGCCTACCCTTGCTTCCGGAGGGGCGGTGTGACGCCCGCGTCTACTCCGGCAGATCCGCCCCGGTCTCCCGCAGCACGACCGAACCGGCGCCCGTCACCCCGCCTTTTGCCCCGGGGAGGATCCGCACCGTGTTCTCGCCCGGCACCGCGACCGCCAGATCGGCGCGCCCGTTCCGGTCGAGATCCCGCAGCCGCAGGTCGTAACCGAAGTAGTCCTGGGCCGCCGTGCCCCCGGCCACCCCCGGCAGCGTCTTGTCGAACACGGCGGAACGCGACCCCTTGAGCCCGCCCGAACCGCCTCGGAACAGATACGCTGCGCCGGACGCGCTCTTCTTCCCGACCTTCTCGCCCGGTACGCCGACCGCGAGGTCCCCGTACCCGTCCCCGTCGGCGTCCCCCGCCGCCAGCGACGTGCCGAACGCGTCGTCCGCCTCCGAGGCTCCCGTGATCCCGGCCGTCGACTGGCTGAAGGAGAGGCTCCGCGATCCCGGCCCGGCCGAAGCCCCGTACCAGAGCGTGACCGAGCCCCGGCCGCCGCTCGCGTACGGATTGCCGACGGCGATGTCCCCGTAACCGTTCCGGTCGAAATCGCCGATGACCGCGTCGAGCCGTTCGTGCTGCTTGCTGTCGATGACCTTGGCCGGGCCGGAGGCGAGACCGGCAGCGGCGCCCTTCAGGAACCACGCCTCGGTCCGGAACGTGCTGCCGACACCCCGGACCCCGACGGCGACCAGGTCGGTCTTCCCGTCACCGGTGACCTTTCCGGCCGCCAGGCTGTCGGCGTACCAGCCCTGCCCCGCCCGGTCGTACGCGCTGACCTTCCCGAGGCCGCCGGACTTGGTGAACCCGCCCCGGTACAGCAGGACGTCACCGGCGTTGACGGTCGCGATGTCGGGCCGGCCGTCCCCGTTGAAGTCACCGGTCGCGATGTCCCTGCCGAACGCGCCGAACGCCCCACCGCCCTTGCGGGGCAGGGCTGTTCCGCCCTTGAGCCCCTTGGCCGAACCCCACACGACGGTGACCGAGCCGACGGGCGTCTTCCCGGACTCCTCGCTCGGATTGCCCACGACGAGGTCCGCGTACCCGTCCCGGTCCAGGTCCGCACCGGCCAGCGCCCCGCCGAACTGGTCGTTCTCCTCCCCGGCCCCGGGGACCCCCGGCGAGTCCTGGTGGACGAGCTGCGTCTTCGTGGTCAGCCCCTTCGGGCCGCCGAAGGTGACGAGCACCGCGCCGCCCGAGAAGGAGACCGTGCCGTCATCGATGCCGCTGTACGCGTACGGCACGGCCAGGTCGCGGTAGCCGTCCCCGTTGAAGTCGTCGTAGTGCTTGGCGGCGGCGGCCGACGCCGGAGCGGCCAGCAGAAGCGGGGCCGGGCAGGCGGCGAGCACGACGCCCGCGGCGACCGACGCCGCGCGGAGGCGGGGGAGGCGTCCACGGGAGGTGCGGGCGCGGGGGAGGAGAGAGGACTGGATCATGAAGGGCTGCTGCTCCTGCGGTTCAGGGCCGTGTCCGTGACCGGGGTACGGCTGCCGACGACACAGCGAAGACCCGTACCGGGGGCGAAGGGTTGTACGACCGGAACCGGGAAGGACCGCCTCAGACCCCGAACTCCGCCCGGCAGGCGTCGAGTCCCTCCACGGTCACGTCCACGCTCCGGTGCGCCTCCCACCGGGCCCGGTCCAGGCGCAGCCGCCGCAGGGTGACGGGAGCCCCGCGCACGACATCCGTCTCCAGGCCGTCGTCCAGGTATCCGAGCCGCCGCGAGACCCCCAGCGAACGGGGGTTGTCGGTCATGGCGGCGGAGACGGCGTACCGCGCGCCGAGCCCGGCGAACGCGAGGTGGAGGGCGGCGGCGCGCATCTCCGTACCGAAGCCCTGCCCCTGGTACGGGAGCCCGAGCCACGATCCGGTCTCCGCCTGCCGTCGCACCCCGAACCCCCGCCCCATCAGGTCCTGCCGCCCGATGACCTTCCCCTCGTGGAGGACGGCCAGGCTGAGCGTCCAGTCCTGTACGGACCAGCCGGCCACGGTCCCCAGCACATGCTGGAGCACCGCCCGCCCCACCTCGTCGGGGGTCCCGTCGGTCCACGGCACGTTGAACGGCATACGGTCCGGGTCGTGCACCCCGTGGGCCGCCACCGAGGCCAGCTCGTCCGCGAGTCCGAGACCGGGCAGCCGCAGTTCGAGGCGCGGCGTACGGAGGCGAAGCCCGTAGAGGGGCCAGTGCCGGAGGTTCATGTGATCCATAAGATCCATGGGGGGACTCTGCCGGACACCCGCGAGAGGTGTCGACCGCAATACGGAGGGGGCGGCGTACGGCCGTGGGGGGGGGGGGGGGCCCCCCCCCCCCCCCCCCCCCCCCCCCCCCCGCGCCCGCCCCCCCCCGGGGGGGGGGGGGGGGCGCCCCCCCCCCCCCGGGGGGGGGCCCCCCCCCCCGCCGCCGCCGGGGGGGGTTCC